>NZ_JAEPRP010000272.1:0-6046 GCF_016652895.1 Ensifer sp. SSB1 | reverse complement strand
GTATTGCCGGCGCCGAACGCCGTGCTCCTGATGATCGCCGCCCTGCGATTTCTTCCGCCGGACCCGCCGCGCACCGCACGCCTGCGGCCCGATATCGCCGGCGCCGTCACCCTCGTCGCCGGCATGCTGCTCTTCGTCTTCACCGTCGCCGCGACGGCCGATGCCGGCTGGAACTCGCTGCGCACGATCGGTGGCCTTGCGCTCTCCGCCCTGCTCCTCCCCGCCTTCGTGCTGATCGAGCGCCGTGTCGCCGAGCCACTGATCCGGCTCGGGATCTTCCGCAACAAAAGCCTGGTTGCAGCCAATGTCAGCGCCGCCCTGCTCTATGGCGGTGCCATGGGCTTTCAGTTCCTGATGGCGCTCTACCTGCAGAACCTGCACGGCTGGAAACCGCTGCACATGGCGCTGGTGCTGCTGCCGGCCGGCCTCATGGTCGTCATCCTCGGGCCGAAGCTCGGCGCGCTGATGAACCGCTTCGGCGTCAACCGCGTGCTGATGGTCGGCCTTGTGGCCTTCGTGCCCTGCTATCTCATGATGCTGCGCATCGGCCCGACGCCCGATCTGTGGACCGTGCTCCTGCCGGCTTCGCTCCTCTGGGGCATCGGCTTTGCACTCAGCATCTCGGCGCTGATGGTCACCGGCACCAACGGCGTCGCCGATGAGGAACAGGGGCTTGCCGCCGGTCTGCTCAACAGCGCGCTGCAGGTCGGCGGCGCCTGCGGCCTTGCCGTCGTCACCGCTGCGATCACGCCCGGCACCGAGCTTGCAATGCTCTATCCCGGCGTTGTCGTCATCCTCGCACTCGCCGTGCTGACGTTGCTTGCGCAGCTGATCAATCGCCGCGGCTGAGTAAGCCCGACGCCGGCTGCGGCCCTGCTACAGCGGAGCGCCCGGCAAGCGAACGTGGTCGATCGCCAGGCTGTCCTCGGCGATCGACCCCACGTCCAGCGGCTATTCGAACTTCTCGGTACTGTCCGCCTTGCCCTTCACCCAGTAGCCGGAGGCCTTGAGCCAGGAAAGCGGCAGGCCGCGCTCCTCGACGAAATGGGCGCGGATCGCCCGCGTCACCGTCGCTTCTGCCGCGACCCAGACGAAGGTGCCGGGCTCGAGCGGAACCTGACGCACGACCGCAAGCAGCGCTCCGGGATCGTGCGCTTCAACGAGCGGGCGATAGGCCCAATGGGTGGTGAGCGCCGCCTCGGTGCGGAATTTCTGCCGCTCGTCCAGCCCGGTGACAGCCGCGATGCTGGTGACCTGATGGCCGGCCGGCGTCTCCTCGATCCGCCGCCCGATCGCCGGTAGTGCCGTCTCGTCGCCGATCAGCAGCCAGCGCCTGAAATCTCCAGACACGACCGCCGAACCGCGCGGCCCGCCGATTTCGAGCTTGTCCCCTACGGAGGCCGCCATCGCCCAGGCGGTCACAGGGCCCGCCTCGTGCAGCGCGAAATCAAGCGCCAGCATGCGTGCGTCGTTGTCGTAGCGCCGTGGCGTATAGTCCCGGCGTTCTTCGGTGCCATCGGCGCCCGGCACGAAGACCTTGATGTGGTCATCCGCCCCGAGGCTGACGAAGTCGGCGAGATCCTCGCCGGAAAGCGTGATCCGGAGCATGCCCGGCGTCACCCGTTCAATGCCGGAAACGACGAGCGAGCGGCGCTTCAGCTCATGGCGAACACGCTCGATGCGCGGCTGAGGGAGATCGGAATAGGTGGGAGAATTGTCCATTTGCATCCTTTGGAGGGCCTTGAAAGCTCGATCCGCAGGACACAGTCGCGCAGATCGAAGCCGCTTCTGGCCGTTCGATCATACGCGTTGAGTGACGTTAACGCTTACGTGGCCGGGAGTGGCCCGGTCATGTCACGTTCTAACTATCGGAAGGCCCCGCTTCGATCAATGCGTCATCTTGACTAAAACAGGAAGGTTTTACCAGACAAAAGAAAACGCGCCCGCCGGAGCGGACGCGTTTCTCAAAACAGGAGCGTTCGAGGCCTTAAGCGGCCAGAGCCGCGACTTCGCCGCGCACGAGGTCACCGAGACGGCGGATGCCTTCGTCGATCATCTGCTCGTTGGCGCAGGAGAAGGAAACGCGCAGCGTGTTCTCGCCCGAGCCGTCGGCAAAGAAGGCGCGGCCGGGAACGAAGGCGACCTTGGCGGTCTCGATCGATTTCGCCAGCAGTGCTGCGCCATCCATGCCCTTCGGCAGCGTGACCCAGACAAACATGCCGCCTTCCGGCTTCGTCCAGGAAACGCCTTCGGGCATGTACTTTGCAAGCGCTGCGAGCATCGCGTTGCGGCGTTGCTTGTAGACCCGGTGGATCTTGGCCACCTGCTGGTCGAAGCCGCGCTCGGCAACGGTGCAGATCGCCATCTGGTTGATCGTCGACGAGTGCAGATCGGCGGCCTGCTTCATCAAGACGAGCTTGCGGATCACCTTGTCCGAGGCGACGACCCAGCCGACGCGAAGGCCGGGAGCGAGCGTCTTGGAGAACGAGCCGCAATAGATCGTGCGGGTGTTGTTGATGTCGCCCTTCTTGGCGATTTCGAGCGCCAGGATCGGCGGGATCGGCTCGCCGTCGTAGCGCAGCGACTGGTAGGCCGCATCTTCGATGACGGCAATGTCGAGCTCTTCGGCCAGTGCCAGCACGCGCTCGCGGCCAGCCCGGTCCACGGTCTCGCCGGTCGGGTTGGCGAAATCGGCAGAAAGATAGGCAAACTTGACGCGGCCGCCGGCTTCGCCTGCCGCCTGGCGGTAGGCCTCCGGCGTGCGGTTGCCGTTCGGGTTCAGCTGGTCGTAGGTCGGCTCATAGGCATTGAAGGCCTGCAGCGCGCCGAGATAGGTCGGCCAGGTGACGAGCGCCGTGTCGTTCGGCGACAGGAACAGCTTGCCGAGATAGTCTAGGCCCTGCTGCGAGCCCGAAGTGATGAAGATGTTGTCGACGCCAGCGGGAATACCGAGCGCCGCCATCTGCTTGGCGAGCCATTCGCGCAGCGGCTTGTAGCCTTCGCTGACCGAGTACTGCAGCGCCGCGCCTACGGTCGGGCCGGCAAAGATTTCCGCATAGGCGTCCTTGAATTCCGCATCCGGGAACAGCGCCGGATCGGGAATGCCACCGGCAAACGAGATGATGTCGGGGCGGTCGAGCAGCTTCAAGAGTTCGCGGATTTCCGAGGCGCGCATCCGGCTCGAGCGCGTCGCGAAGATATGTTCCCAATCCAGCATGGGTCGTTTCCTCAGAGATTATAGTGCGGAAAGCGGTTCTCCGCTTCCTCCCGCGTCATTCTAGAGCGCCGTGCGTTCGTGTGAACGCACAAAGGACGCTCTGGTTTTTTGTTAGAGCATCTTTCCGCTTCGAGCGACCCCCCTTGAAAGCAGGATGCTCTGGACGGTGATGCGACAGGACCACGACGGTTAATTTATGTCAATATTATTGACCTAATTCCGTGCTTTTTTCGGGCTTTTGGCCACTTCGAACGTTGCGTCCAGGACCTGACGTTACGTCAGTTCAACCGGAATGCCACGCACTCCGCCGCAATGCAAGCAGAGCCTGACAGGGGAGATCCCTGCCGCTCGCCCCAAGCTGGGCGCACAATCACGTGCCCCGTGATCGTCCTTCATGTCCGTGCGTCCTTCGGGACGGACACCGGCTTGGCGGCAGCAAGCGCACGATACCCCTGCCCCTTCAACCTCGCAGAACGGCGCTTGCGGATGACGTCCTGCTGGGGCCCATCGGATCGGTTCGCCAGCCTATGATCCAAAGGGGCAAATTGCCGGCAGTTTAGCTGAGGAGTAAAATTCCGGCCCTCAATTCGACCGGAGGGACTAGGCTATGAGCAGACTGTTTATCCTGTCAGCTGGCGCGATCCTCGCGCTGGCGCAAGCGGCGTCCGCCGCACCCGCAGCACCGGAAACGCACCCCCTCAAGATCGCCAAGGAGTGCAGCCAGTTCACCGGCGACACCCCGAGCTTCTGCACCATCACGGAGTCGAACCTCGAAGCGATCCCGGCTGGCACCAAGATCCTCTATTATGGACCGGTGGTCGCCAATCCCCTCTTCTCCAGCAGCACCGCCGTCATCTCGGTTGGAAACGGTGACTCGGCGCTCGGATATTGCGTCGTCTACGATACGGCCAAGCCGCCGCTCGGCGCCTGCGCGTTCCATGCCGGCAGCGGCACGCTCGCGGGCTTCCAGGCGATCGTCAAGGTCACGGTCGACGACAAGCAGATCTGGCACTGGGACGGAGACTACGTCCTCGGCACCACCCAGGCGGCCAAGTGAGGCCGTAGGAAGGATCGGTCTCGCAGCAACCGGCCACGACCAACACGACGATTGAGAGCACGGCATTCCGCCGGGCATTCGACCTGTTGCCGCCAGATCGCCCAATGCGCTGTCCCCGCCATCAGCGGGGGCAGGCGCCGCGTCACGTTCTGACCGCAGGTGCGCTGGCGTTGCCTGTGAACAGAAGCCGGAAACCGAGCCCGAGCATGACCGCACCGGTGAAGCGCTGCTGCCAGACGAGCAGCGTCGGAAAACGGTAGAGCGCCTGCCCGACCGTACCCGAAGCGAGCGCGACCGAACCGAGCGAAAGGATGCCGGCAAGCTTCTGCACGGTGCCGAGCACGGCAAGCTGCAGCCACACCGGGCCGGCAGCCGGGTCGACGAACTGCGGCAGGAAAGCGAACATGAAGAGCAGCGACTTCGGGTTCGTCAGGCTGTTGATCGTTCCCTCGCGAACCGCGCGCCAATCGGAGACGTCGGCCGCTGCCAGCCGCTTCTTGGTGGCAGCCTTGCCGAAACTCGACGAGACCATCCGTGCACCGAGAGAGAGCATGTAGGCAGCGCCCACCCATTGCAGCAACAGGAGACCGGCGGGATAGGCCTTCAGCAGCGAGGCGACCCCCAGAACCAGCAGGCTCACCTGCACCACGCCCGCAACGAACACCATGCCGACGACCGTCAGCAGCGCCACGCGGCGGCCCTGCCCGATCCCGCGTGCGAGAACCAGCATCATGTCCGGACCGGGCGTGATTTCGAGAACGAATAGTGCGGCAACGAAGGTCAGGAGAATGGGAAGATCGGCCATCGGAGATTCCGGTTCGGGTCAGCATTCACACGCTTAGCCGGAAGCTTCCGGCCTGTCGATCAGCCGCGCGGTGACGGCGGGCCGACTTTTTTCTTCGCCTGCCGCCATCTTCGTCTAGGGTCTGTACTCAATAGGGATTCCAGGTTCTGCCAAATTGTGATTCAAGGTCTTGGAGTTGGAGGCCTTGATGAAGCAGCGGCAGTTGACCTGGTTGAGCGGTGCGGAGTGGGCTCGGATCGAGCCATTGTTGCCGCGAGGACGCAAGGGCGCACATCGGGTTGATGACCGCCGGGTGATCTCTGGTATTGTGCACATGCTCAAGTGCGGTGCCCGCTGGCGCGACTGCCCTCCTGAGTATGGGCCCTACACCACCGTTTACAATCGCTTCAACCGCTGGAGTCGACAGGGTATCTGGCTCGACCTGTTCGAGGCGCTGACCGGTCACAACGGCATCTGGGGCACGGTGGCAATGGACGCCACTCATATCAAGGCGCACCGCTCTGCCGCCGGCGCAAAAGGGGGGCCTTCGCCCAAGCCATAGGTGTTTCGCGTGGTGGCCGTACGAGCAAGCTGCATGGACTGACCGACGCCCAGGGCCGACCAAGGCTGCTCATGCTGTCGGCTGGCAACATCAACGACATGAACATGGCAGGCGCTTTGATCGAGCGGGCTGCAGGTCGCTTCGATCGGCTCATCGCTGACCGCGGTTACGACACCAACGCCATCCGCGCTGCCATTGCCGCCAATGGCGCCATCGTCGTCATTCCTTCAACCACGAACCGGCGTGCGCCGATCCCCTACGATCGTGAGCTATACAAGGCCCGAAACCTCGTCGAGCGCCTCTGGTGCAGGCTCAAGGATTGGCGGCGCATTGCCACCCGGTATGACAAACTGGCAAGAAATTTCCTCGCAGCAGCTCTAATCGCTGCCACGCTCACCTACTGGTGCAATTGAGTCCGGACCCTAG
>NZ_JAEPRP010000271.1:0-6071 GCF_016652895.1 Ensifer sp. SSB1 | reverse complement strand
CATTTCATTTCCGGAAACGGCGGCAATCTCGATCCGATGTCCAGCGGCGTGGAAGACCTCCTCAACCTTCTGGCCATAGGCCGCCATATCCGTCGTGCGGAAGGTTCCGCCGTCACGATTGAAGATCGCCTTGATTTTCATGAATGGGTCACTGGCTCCGTTGCCGCGGCAAAGCTGTTCACCGCGATCAGATAATCGCGATTGCGGCCAATTCCAGAACCTTACTGAAACTTAACGGGAATCAATCGCGTGCCGGCGAAGCTCCGAGACCGGCAATCGCCCGGCGTTCAGCGCGGCTCGGGCAATTTCAGAGGCCCACCCGTCTTGATCGACCGGATCGCGAAGTTCGAGCGGATGTCGGTCACGCCCGGCAGGGCAAGCAGCGTATCGGTCAGGAGCTTCTCGTAAGCCGGGAGGTCCTCGACGACGACCTCGGCGAGAAAATCGGCATTGCCCGAGATCAGGAAACAGGACACCACCTCGGGAATGGCGAGCAACGCCTCCTGCTGCAATTGTGCATTCTCGCGGCTGTGCCGTCCCACCTTGATCTCCACGAAGACCGTGAGCCCGAGGCCGGCTTCCTTGCGGTCGATGTCGGCGCGATAGCCACGCAGGATGCCGGATTTTTCCAGATTGCGGATGCGCCGCAGGCAAGGCGACGGCGAAAGATTGACCTTTTCGGCGATCTCGACGTTCGTCGCGCGCGCATCCTCCTGGAGTATCCTGAGGATTGCGAAGTCGAATTTATCGAGATTTGGCATGATCATAAATTTCGGAGGCATCTATTGGCACATTGTTGCTAGTTATAGCCTGCTTCGGGCATAAATCGCAAGGACATGCCTTGCGTTCAGGGCGTAATCTTCCTTCCGGACCCAAAAGCCTCTGAGATACTCAAATCGGGAAGGAAATTCAAATGGTTGCGCTCGCCTTCGATCGCGGCAATACGACGCCTGTCGCCGCCGGCTATGCCGGCGCCTTCGTGACCGTCCTCATCTGGGCGGGTTGGATTCTCGCGACCCGCCATTCGGCAGGCACTGCACTCGGCACGATCGACCTCGGCCTGATCCGCTATGGCGTGCCGACCCTCCTGCTTGCGCCGGTCTGGTTGAAGACCGGCCTATTGCCGCGCAAGCTGCCGGTCCTGCTTCTCGCCCTGATGGTCGCGGGTTCGGGCGCGGTCTTCTTTCAGGTCTCGGCATTTGCGATCCATTCCGTTCCCGCCTCCTCCGTCGGCATTCTTCTCGGCGGCTCGATGCCGCTTGCCACCGCCCTGATCGGCATCACCGTCTTTGGGGAACGTCCGGACCGGATGCGGATGCTGGGTTTTGCCGCGATCGTCGCCGGCGTCGCCATCCTGCTGACGCGCAATCTCACCGCTTCAGCGTCCGACGGCTGGATCGGATATGCCCTGTTGCCGGCGGCGGCGACGCTTTGGGCGATCTACACCCACGCATTCCGCCGGTCCGGGCTGAGCCCGCTGCAGGGAAGCGCCTTGATTGCCGTCTGGTCGCTCCTGATTCATCTGGCGCTTGCGATCTTTTTCGGAAGCACGCTTGCCAACGTCCCGTTCCAGGAGATCGCCTTGCAGATCACCAGCCAGGGCATCCTGTCCGGCCTCGTTGCCATGGTCGCCTATGGCTTTGCGGTGAAGAGCCTCGGCGGCACGCAGGCCGCAGCCTTCACCGCACTCACCCCGGTGCTCGCGATGATTGGCGGCGCGGTCCTGCTCGGCGAGCAGATCGGCCTGTTCGAAATGCTGGCCGCAATCGTCACGGCTGGTGGTGTCGCACTTTCCACCGGCATCCTCTCTGTCCGCACGTGAGCCTTTCCGGAAAGGACAAAGACCCCGGCGCTTTCGCACCGGGGCCTTCACTTTTCTTGATCCCCAAGGCTCAGCCGTGGATGATCTCGCGATGCTTCTGCAGGCGGTGGCCATAGGCCTGGCTGACACGATCGAAGATGATCGCAATCCCGACGATGGCGAGGCCGTTGAAGATGCCGAGGGTAAAGTACTGGTTGGCGATCGCCTTCAGCACCGGCTGACCGAGACCTTGAACACCGATCATCGAGGCGATGACCACCATGGCGAGCGCCATCATGATGGTCTGGTTGATGCCGGCCATGATCGTCGGCAGGGCCAACGGCATCTGCACGTTCTTGAGCTTCTGCCAGCCCGACGAACCGAAGGCATCGGCAGCCTCCAGCACATCCTTGTCGACGAGACGGATGCCGAGATTGGTGAGCCGGATCATCGGCGGTATCGCGTAGATGACCACGGCAATCAGCCCCGGCACCTTGCCGATGCCAAGCAGCATGACGACCGGGATCAGATAGACGAAACTCGGCATGGTCTGCATCACGTCGAGGATCGGATTGACGATATTCTGGAAGCGATCCGAACGGGACATCACGATACCGATCGGAATGCCGATGGCGATCGAAAGGACAGTGCAGACGAAGATCATCGAGACCGTCTTCATCGTATCGTCCCACATATCGAAATAGCCGATGAGCAGGAGCGTACCGATACAACCGGCGACGATCTTCCAATTCCGGCTCGCCACCCAGGCGATCAGCGCAATCAGCACCAGGATGATCGGCCAGGGCGTCTTCGTCATGAAGCGCTCCGACTGGATGAGGAAGAACTGCAGTGGCTCGAAGAAGCCTTCGATTGCGTCGCCGTAGGCGCGCGTGAACGACCGGAATCCCTCGTCGATAGCCTTCTTCAACGCCCGCAGGCTCTCGTCGTCCATGTGCGGAAACTGGGTAAACCAGTCCATTCCATTTCCCCTTCACATTTCGCCGACCGCGATTGTTGTTTTGCAGTTGCCGGACGTCGAACAAGAGGCGGCGCAAGTGATCGCGCCGCCCATGGTTTCAATCAGTGCGTTCAGAGTGCGGCCTTGACCTTTTCGGCAACCTCGGGCGAGACCCACTTGGTCCAGAGGTCGGGGTTCTCCTGAAGGAAGTGCTTGGCGCCCTCCTCTCCGCTCGCCTGGTTGTCGGTCATCCAGGCCATCAACTTGTTGACCGTGTCATTGGTCCAGGCGCGCTTGTTGAGGTAGTCCATGGCCGGGCCGGCGCGATCGGCGAAGGACTTGGTCACAAGCGTCTGGACCTTGTCCTTCGGCCAGTCGTTCTTCTTCGGGTCCGGGCAATCGGCGACTGTGTTGCAACGCTTCCATTCGGCCGCATCGGCCGGTACGCCATGCTCGAGCTTCACCATCTCGTACTTGCCGAGAAGTGCTGTCGGCGCCCAGTAGTACCCGACCCAGCCCTGCTTGCGCTCATAGGCCTTGGCAATCGAGCCATCGAGGCCGGCGGCCGAGCCGGTGTCGACAAGCGTAAAGCCCGCGGCTTCGCCGCCATAGGCCTTGTAGAGCTGCGTGGTCACGACGGTACCGCCCCAACCCTGCGGGCCATTGAAGACGGCGCCCTTGCTGGCATCTTCCGGATCCGGGAACAGCTCCTTGTGCTTCAGCGCGTCGTCGATCGTCTTGATGTCAGGATTGGCGTCGACAATGTATTTCGGGACCCACCAGCCCTGAACGGCGCCATCGGAAAGCGCAACGGCAGCACCGACGAGCTTGCCTTCCTCGAGACCGCGATTGACGACATCCGGCAGCAGGTCGACCCAGCCTTCCGGCGCAACATCCGGCTGTCCCTTTTCGATCATCGAGGTGATCGTCGGAACCGTGTCACCAACGACCAGGTCGGCATTGCAGCCGTAGCCTTCCGTCAGGATGATCTTGTCGACGCTCGCCAGCACCTCGGCGCTCTGCCAATTCATGTTGGCGATCGTCACGTCACCGCATTCGGCGGCCGAAGCGGCGCCGGCGAGGCCGAGGAGGCCGGCGGCCAGACAGGTCGTTGCAAGAAGCTTCTTCATTTCCGTTCCCTTTGTTTTGGCGGTGCATCTCATCGCACTGCCGATCTCACCGCGGGGATCGACAGCGTCACAGAGCTCGGTCCAACTCGAAACAACAGGGACCGAAAGGCCTGCAGGTCCGTCGGCTTCGAGCC
This sequence comes from Ensifer sp. SSB1, assembly GCF_016652895.1. NCBI lineage: Bacteria > Pseudomonadati > Pseudomonadota > Alphaproteobacteria > Hyphomicrobiales > Rhizobiaceae > Ensifer > Ensifer sp. SSB1. The sequence continues at coordinate 2,048 of NZ_JAEPRP010000271.1, read as the reverse complement.
GATGACATCATGAAAGCTAACGGGGTTTTCCGGCAAGGACTTTCCCATTTGCGTCAACGGGTGCCTTTCCTAATGTTTGAAGATGGCTGAGGCGCAGATCAGGTCGATTTGCTGCGCTGATAATAGCGTGACACCCGAACCCGGTTGCCGCAGCGCGTAGCCGAACACCAGCGCCGGCGGGCGTTGTTGCCGACGAAGAGCATGACGCAATCCTCCGCCTCGCATTTGCGGATCAGGCCGGCGTCCGGATGGGCCAGCAGCGCCGCGGCATCCTCGGCCAGGAATCCCGCCAGCTGGATCATGGGTGCAGCCAGCCGCTCACTGACAAGACGCGGCGGGTCACTCCAGTCGAGATGTCGTACGAGCGGCGCGGCGCGCATTGCCACATTGAGGCCCTCGATATCGGCCGCGGGAACGGGTTGCCCGCTCATGACATGCGCAATTGCCGAGGTCATGTGCGCCCTGACGGCAAGCACAGGCGCAACGTCGGCCGCACTTGTCGCACCGATCCCGTCAAACGCCGCGTCCGGAAGACGGGCCCGCTCCAACTCAAGCCAATCCGCCAGCCCTTCCCCATCCGCGATCAGATCGACGCGTCCACTCGCTGTCAGCGGATGCGTGTTGACGAGATCGAGAGCAAGCGGCTCTCCGACAAAAGGAACCAGGTCCATGCGGCCCTCATTTAATGCATGATTTCGATGTTGACACATTAGCATTTCCAACGCAATTCTAATGCATAAACTTTCAAGATAGGGGTGTTAAATGAATAGACATCGCATTCCATCGATCCGCCACCGCTTCATCGAAGCCAGCGGCGTGCGCGTCTTCTATCGGGAAAGCGAGCCGGTCGAGGCCGGCGACGACGTGCCCACGATATTGCTGCTGCATGGCTTCCCCTCGTCCTCGCACCAATACCGTCGCCTGATGGATGCGCTCGGCAGCCAATACCGGCTGATCGCGCCGGACTATCCGGGTTTTGGCCACAGCGACGCTCCGACATCGACAAATGAGGGCGGCAGCTTCGTCTACAGCTTCGATCGGCTCGCTGAAGTGATCGAAGGATTCGTCGAGGCCTTGGCGCTCAAGCGCTTTGTCCTCTACGCCTTCGATTTCGGAGCACCTGTCGGCTTTCGCCTTGCAAGCCGGCGTCCCGAGCGGATTGCGGGACTGATCGTCCAGAACGGCAACGCCTATCTGGAGGGGCTTTCCGACATCGCCCGCGATTTCATCGCACTTGAACCGCAAGACGAGGGCGCAGTGGAACAGGTCCGGCAACTGCTGACCCTGGAGATGACCCGAGGGCAGTATGTCGGGGGCACTGGGGATCCGGAACTGGTGGCACCCGACGGTTGGACCATGGATCAGCATTTCCTCGACCGTCCCGACCGCCGCCAGCCGCAAGTCGATCTTGCCTTCGACTACAAGAGCAACCTTGCCCGCTCCGGCGAATGGCAAGAGTGGCTGCGAAGCGAGAAGCCCCCGACCTTGATCACCTGGGGCCGCAATGATCCGTTCTTCACCGAAAAAGGCGCCCGCGCGTTTCTTGCCGATCTCCCTGAGGCCGATCTGCACCTGTTCGACACCGGTCACTTCGCGCTGGAAGAGAGCCTGCCGGAAATCGCACCGCTGATTGCCGACTTCGTCGACCGCATCTGGACGAAGGCATGAAATGAAAAAAGGCGCCGTGGCCATAACCATCGACGCCTTTCCTGATCTTCGGCCGGGCCGCGAATTGCGGTCCGCCCTCGAACATCACATGTTCGGATAGACCGGGCCTTCGCCACCCTGTGGCGGCACCCAGTTGATGTTCTGGTTGGGGTCCTTGATGTCGCAGGTCTTGCAGTGCACGCAGTTCTGCGCGTTGATGACGAAAACGTCCTTGCCGTCCTTTTCCACCCACTCGTAGACGCCGGCCGGACAGTAGCGCGTCGAGGGGCCGGCATAGATGTCGTGCTCGGAGCGCTTCTGCAGCTCCATGTCCTTCACCTGCAGATGGACCGGCTGATCCTCCTCGTGGTTGGTGTTCGACAGGAACACCGAGGACAGCC
>NZ_JAEPRP010000270.1:0-6116 GCF_016652895.1 Ensifer sp. SSB1 | reverse complement strand
GTATCGCTCCCGAAAACAAGCAACTGTTCCAGACGTTCCTTTCCCGCGCAAATATCGCCGAAGAAAAATCGACTCTGCTGAGCAGCGGTGTGCGCGTCATTACCCGCGCCGGCGTCCCGCTTGCACCGAGCTTCCCGAACAGACCGCTATTTGCGGCCGTGGGTCTGGTGTTCGGTGCAGCCCTGGGCGGAGCGGGAGCGCTTGTCCGCGAGCTGTTTGCATCCGGCTTCATGGCCAGGCGCCAGGTGGAAGAAGCATTGGCCGTTCCAGTGCTTGCCTCCCTGCCGCGGATGACGGAATGGTCGAGGACGAAGTCACGGGTCCAGCCGGTGGCGTATCTGGAGCACCGCCCCTTGTCGCGCTACAGCGAGGCCGTCAGAAGACTGCGCCTGGGACTGGGCGACATACCCGACACGGATCATACGCAATCGATCACGCTCGTTACCTCCGCCATGCCGGGCGAAGGCAAGACGACACTGGCGCTCAGCCTTGCTTACTCTGCTGCCGCAGACGGCGAACGCGCCCTGGTCATCGATGCCGATCTCAGGGTTTCGGCCACCACCGCCTTCTTTGGCATGACGGAGAATGTCGGTCTGGTCGATCTTCTGACGCTGCCGATCGATCCGGCCAAGGCGATCCATCTGGATGAACGCTCAGGCATTCACGTTCTGCCGGCCGGCGCAAAAACATTGAACCCTCCCGCCCTTCTCGCATCGGCGCGCATGCGGTCGCTCCTCAACGAGTTCCGGGCCACCTATGACACCGTGATCATCGACGCGCCGCCGGTTGGCCCGGTGGCGGACGCCTCCATTCTTGCGGGACATTCCGACAAGGTCGTCTTCGTCGTGAAGTGGCGTGATACGTCGCGCGAGGCGGTGGCCGAGGGCATTCGATACCTGGGCGACAGAACCAAGATCGCCGGCATTGCCCTGACGATGGTCGATGGACCGAAGCTACCCAAATACGGCCGTTACGCGTCCCTCGACGGCAGCGGATACGACGGTCGCTACTTGAATTGAAATTGAGACCCTCTCGCTCCTTTCGAGGAGAGAGAACAATTCGCCACGGAAAACATGGTTAATACACAGATAAACTACATCAGCTATAAAACAACAACGAAGTACACAGATTTATACTGACTACAATTAGTACAATTTGAAAAAATATTAAAGATTGGGGTGGAGAGATGTTGCGGGACAACTCACGCGATGCTTCATTGTCGGGGCCAAGAGACGATGTGCGCGATGCTCAGCCAGAGCGTTGGTACGTCGTGCAGACGCATCAGCATTGCGAGACCCTGGCTGAAAAGCATCTGGCATCACAAAACTTGCGAACCTACCTGCCCAAAAGGTGCCGGACCGTACGGCATGCACGCAGCGTAAAGACTGTTTGCGCTGCCTATTTCGATGGCTACCTCTTCGTCTCGCTGGACATTCAACGGCAGAGATGGTCACCGATCAACTCGACGGTCGGCGTGCGAAGGCTCGTGATGAGTGATCGCCGGCCTATACCTGTACCATACGGGATCGTCGAAGCCTTGATCATGGCGACCGACGAAGCGGGCTTCTTGCATCCCAAGGATATGTTTCAGCCGGGAAAAACAGTTAAAGTAGAAAGCGGCCCGTTTGCCGATCAACTCGGCGTTCTAGACTACGTTGGGCGCTCAGGTGCGGTTCGAGTCTTGATGGATATTATGAACCGCGCCGTCCCAATTTATATAGACAGAAACAAGTGCTTAGTGTTAAATTAACAATGTAGTAATTTGTGCTTTTGTTGAGTTTGTTGCTTTAATTCTAGATTTTTTGCGCAGATGATGAGTCAAACCGACTCACCCTCGCTGCGGCAGCCTGCAAAGAATTCTGCAAGCCTTGCGCTATCTCGCGCGATTGGCAACAGCACATCACCAGATATCACGGATGCCGCTCCCGGCACTCGACTTCGACGAGCTCCCTTTGCCATGTGCAATGAGGATGGGTCCGTCACGTCACTGCCCCTTGGACGGGCTCGCGGAGCAGAACAACAACCGTGAACTGAACGGGCGGCTCCCATGAAATCGCAACCCATGTCTGCTTGGCAAGAAACCGTCGTGACGAAGGCCTCGTCGACTGCGCAGGCGAGTGGTCTGGAACCGGCAGCGCCGTTGCGGAGCGACGCGACGAGATGCCTCCCGTCGTCGCCAGTTCCACCGCTGGCGACCGCGGCCGAGCTGTTCGCGGCTCTTGACGAGGCCGACATCCGCTACGGCATCGTACAGGACCCGGGAAGCCTGCCGCAGGCGCTGGCTGGCCGTGACGATATCGACATGCTGCTCGACAAGCAGGACTACTCGACCTTTTGCACGATCATGGCGCGGTTTCACGGCCTTCGCAGCGTGAGCCTTTCCTGTTACGACAACGTGTGCGATGGCCGAGAAGACTGGTTCGTTCCCGATTTTTCGCGCAGTGCCTATCTGCACATCGATCTTCATGTCGGCATCCGCGTCGGCTGGGAATTCCGCAAGCGCTATCTGGCGTTCGACTATGCGGCGATTAAGCAATGGGATCGTCTTTCGATCGGCGCGGTAACCGTCCCGGTCGCGTCTCTCGAGGACGAGATCCGGTTGTCGATTGGTCGTTTTGCGTTTCGCCTTTGGGGATGGCCCTGGACACGCTGGCTGGCCTTGCCTGGCGACTGGGAGGATCATCTTGCACAGCTACCCTTTCAATCCGGTGAGCGGGTCATCAAATACGATAATGGCCGCAACGGCAGCTTAGGCTGCAGAATCCGCCGAAGCGAAAACGGCATAGAAGTGTGTCGCGCGGATCTGGCGCGGCTGCGGCGCTCGATCCGGCATCGGTGCGGGTTCTCGCGCCGTACCGGTCTGGCAGATGCGGCAGTCCACGTGGCCCGCAAGGCTTCCTATCTTTCATTGCGGATACTGGGGCGGTTGTGGCCAGGTGGGGTTCCGGCAAGAAGACGCGCCGCCACAGGCGGGCTCGTCGTCGCGCTCGTCGCACCAGATGGGCTCGGCAAGAGTACCCAGACCGATCTGCTGACGCGGGTATTTGGCTGGAAGCTCGGTTGTGCGCAGCTCTACGTCGGCACCGGAGAGGGTGATGGCTGGAAGTTCCGCAAGGGACTACAGAACCTGCTTGCCCCCCGCAGGCACCAATTCAAGGCGATGATCCAGCGTGATCACAAAGAGCCGCGCGGCGGGATGATGGGCAAGGTGCTCACAGCCGGACTTGCGTTCTGGGCCGTCATGATTGCGATCGAGAGATACGGGGTCGTCAAGCGCGCGCATCGATGGGCGACACGAGGCTTGATCGTCGTGTGCGATCGGTGGCCGCAGACACTTCGAAAGGGGTATCTGGACGGACCGATGATTCCGTCCAACCTGCCCGCCGTTCCCGGCCTGGCAGCCCTCGCGCGCTTCGAAGAGAAGCTCTACCACAAGATGGACGAATGCAAGCCTGACCTGACCCTTCACCTCGTATCGGACTTCTCCGTCTCACAAAGCAGAAAGCCGGGAGAGATCAGCAAGGAAGGCTTTGAGGCGCGCATGTCGTTGATGGCCGAACTTCGTGCACTCGACAAGGATATCAGGGCCATCGACGCGAGCGCCAATACCGAGGCCATCAACCGGGTTCTTTTCAAGGAAGTCTGGCTGTCTCTCTAAGAGGTAATGCATCCTTCCCCGCACCCACGGACCAAAGCACACCACGTTGCTCAGCGGCCTCCCGCCTCATGCCTTAGACCGCCGTTGGCTTAAGGGACGCGCACCGACACGCCATCACCTCGCGGGCCCCCGCTTCGGCCTGAGGGGACGGCCAGCAGTCATCAGACTCGCGGAGACACACACAAATGAAGATCGTTCATGTGTTGACTCGCCTGCATCGCGCAGGTTCGGAGGAGAATACGTTGGCGTGCTGCAACGCGCAGGTGAAGCACGGCCATGAGGTCTTGTTGGTTCACGGCAACGAATACGATGCAGACCTGCAATCTTCCGTGTCAAAGACGATGCGGGTCGTCGGGCTCGACATGCTTGTCCATCCGATATCCCCTTACAACGATTTCGGGGCGTTGAGGCAACTCAGCCGACTTCTCGCCGAATGGCACCCCGACATCGTTCATACCCATCAGAGCAAGGCTGGGATCATCGGCCGGCTGGCTGCCAAGCAGGCGAATGTTCAGGGCATCATCCATGGCGTGCACATCCTGCCTTTCGTGCATGTCGGCAACGCCCAGAAGCTGACATTCCTTGCGGCCGAGCGTCTGACCGCCCGGTTCACGCGCGCCTTCATCGACGTCAGCCAATCGATGCGCGATATCTGCGTTTCCCACCATATCGGCAGCCCCGCGCAGCACTATGTCGTTCATTCGGGTTTCGACCTGACGCGCTTCTCCGAGGCCAATTGGCCGAATGAGACCCCGCGGCTTCTCGGCATTGCCCCCGGCGCGCCCAAGCCTCCGGTCGTATTGATGCTGGCGGCACTTGAACCCAGAAAGCGCCATATCGAACTCATCGAGGCATTTCCCGAAGTGATCGAGCGTGTTCCTGACGCGCAGTTGATCCTCGCTGGCGAAGGGCCGGCACGCAGCGATATCGAAGCAACCATCGCCCGCTCGCCGGTTGCCGGAAGCATTCACCTGATCGGATATCATTCCGAGCCGGAACGGTTGATCAGCCTTGCGGATGTCTGCGTGCTGACGTCGATGCGAGAGGGGCTGCCGCGCGTGGTCATGCAATACCTGGCGGGCGGCAGGCCATGTGTCGTTTCGGAACTGCCCGGACTGGAAGAAGTCGTCAGGCATGGGGTCAACGGCATCGTGACACCCGCCGACGACGTGAACGCCGCGGCGACCGCCATTGCCGATCTTCTCGAAAACCAGGCGCTTCGCGCTCGACTGGCCGAAGGTGCTAAACGCACCGACCTCACTTCCTGGGGGCTCGATGCAATGTGCGACAGCGTCGAGACGGTCTACCAATCCGTTCTGGCGGCACTACCCCAGCACGGCCTTGCAGGCGCCCGGGCCTATCAGTCGCAACTTCAGTAGCGATGATGAAGCCCGCAGTCCCGCACGCTCCGATCAGGGCCCTGCCCTCCCTGCCAAGGCAGACGCCCGCTGTTTTCTTTCAAAGGCAATAGGTTCGTCCCGTTTCGTTTCCGCTGGGAGATATATCGTGGCTCAAATACCGGTCGACTCCTCACGTCCCTGGCACAAGGCGATTCCGTTCCCGATGGAACCGATCAAGAGCCGATACGTGCTGCGCTGTCTGTTCTGTTCGATAGCGATGCTCGGTGACCTATGCATGATCCTTGTTGCAGCCGTCGCGACAAACCTTGTCAGTCTGAACCTGACAGGCCATGCGCATGGTCCGAAGCTCGCCTATGTCGTCCTGCCCACTTACCTGGTCACGGCCTGGAGCCTAGGTGCCTATCATCTGCCAACGCTTCGTTCGAGTTCGGCGTCTGTCAGAAGCTGCCTTGCCTCCTTGGCGACGGCTGCCAGCTTTTCGCTCCTCGCCGCACTTGCCTTTAGTGTCATCGGCAACTTCTCCTCGCGACAAACGGCGTTCTTCCTTGGGCTCACCGCGGTTGGTCTCACTGTGCTTCATTGGGGCATAGCGGCTGGACTGCGTCGCCGCGAGGACCAAACCGAGACGAAGGTCATTCTGCTGGGCGATGACAGCGTTCGTTCCAATCGGCAACGCAAGGGCGCAACGACCATCAACGTGAGGGCATGCGACTGGCGCCCGATGGAGATGGACCCGAATTTCCTCAATGATCTGTCGCTGGCCGTCGCGGACGCAGATCGGATCGTCCTGTCGTTCAGGTCCGCCAAGGAACAGCAGAAATGGGCAAAGCTGCTTGGGGAACTCGGCTTCGAGACCGAGTTGCTCGAGCCGAGCCTCGCCGGTCTGAAACCGCTGGCGCTGCGCTATCTCGACTCCACGCCGACGCTCGTTGTCTCCACGGGTCCGCTGACCTTGCACAAGCAGGCCCTCAAACGCGGCTTCGACCTGATGCTCGTGCTGATAGCCGCGCCGGTGATCTTGCCTCTCGTCGCCGTTCTCATGGCGCTCGTCCGTGCGGATTCCCCCGGCCCGAGATTGATGAAAATGCATCGGGATC
>NZ_JAEPRP010000024.1:0-58402 GCF_016652895.1 Ensifer sp. SSB1 | reverse complement strand
AGCCCGCGGCTTTTCGGCGCCACATCGCTCAAGTCAACGGCATCGCTGACCACGAGCGCCACGAAGATGCTGTCCCCGTCGCCCGAGGCCTCGAAATCGAAGCCATAATATTCGTCCGGCAACGTCAGGGGCACGCTCGGCGCAAGCGGCGTGATCTTCTGCGCGAACTCGTTTGGGAAGATCTGCGTCGCCTTGCCCTGACTGCTCACGTCGAAAAGCAGCAGATCACCGCTCGTCCGGCTGGTGACCGTCAGCTTGAAAACGTCGCCGGCCTTCATGGTGGTGGGTCGGTCCAAGGTGAGCTCAACGTCACCGGTTTCGCTCTTGCCGATGATGTCACCGACTGCGTTGACCGCATCGGCATCCTGATAGGTCGTCGGCATGGCACTTGGATCGTTGGTTTGCTGGTACGTCCCCTGCCCGTTGCCACCCGCACCGAGCGCGTGGGGTGCGACGGCACTATCGCCAAGGGCCTGTGCCTTGCTCTCCAGTTGCGGGTCGAGATTGCCGCATTTGTCCTGCAAGGCACAGTAAGAGGCCGACTGAGCTTTTACGAATTCAAGCAGTTCGGCATTGCTCGTCAAACCGTTGCCATTGACGTCGGCCGCATCGCCCATCTGGCCGGCGACGAAAGCTGCCGTGAACACGCCGTGCCGATCCTCGGCGGGAAGCCGCACGTCGTCCCAGGCAATCTGGTAGGGGGCTGCGGCACTCCAGGCGGTCACGCCCGCTTCCACCAGATTCGGCTTGTCGACAACGCCAAGATCGATCCGGAGGCCGCGCGTTATTGCCTGCTCGACTGGCTGGGCGTGAGGTCGCGGCAAGAAACGGGCGCCCTCGATGCCCGACGAGACGTCATCGGAGAGCGAACGCGAGATCGTGCCGGAATGGCAGGCGTCAATCACCATCGTCACCGCCCGCCCCTGCAGCCGCTCCAGGACCTGGTCGATCTCGTCATCGAGGATCACGCCCTGCCAGTCCGTTTCGCCGGAGGCGATATCGACGGGCGCCAGCGCTTCGTCCAGTCCATCCTTCTCGTCGCCATCTTCGTCTTTCACCTGCAACCCGTGGCCGGAAAAATAGATATAGACGCGATCGCCGGGTTCGGTCGCTTCAACAAGCCACGTGTTCATCGACGAGAGTATCTCTGCCCGCGTCGCCTGTTCGTCCTTCAACACGCGGATCGAGGACGGATCGAAGCCGAGTTTTTCCGTCAGCAGGCCCTGCATCGCCACCAAATCGTTCTTCGGCCCTTGCAGCGCGAACTTTGGCGTCAGGTTCGGATAATTGCCGACGCCGATGAGCAGAGCTCGGTCGCCGGCCGCCGCCGGAGCCGCAAGCAGGACGAACCCTGCCATCGCAGTAAACCTCTTACGCCATGACGTGCCCCGCGCGCTCATTGGCCCCGGTCCCTCGTGTAAAGCGGCTGGATGGCGACGGTGCTTTGACTGCCCTCCAAACGTGTCTCAAGCAGGCGCAGAAGCGCTGCTGCATCGAGCTTTGAATTGGAGAAGGCCGCCACTATGGCGTCGATGGGCGCATTGGTCGAGATGACGACCAGATGGTCGGCGCCGAAGGGTTCGACCACCTCCAGACCCTGAAGCTGGAACGCGTGGCTGCCGCTGCCGGCAATCTGCGCATCGAGAAGCTGTGCCTCCCCTGTATTCGCCAGATTGAAAACCAGCATGTTGGCGTAATCGCCCTGCGCGGCCTTGAAGTTCAGCCGGTCGCCTGCGGTGTAGATATCCTTCGACGGCGTGAGCGAGACGCTGCCGGGGCTCTGTGTCGCCAGCGCCTTCAGGAAATCAACCAGGATGAACTTGTCGACGGCGCCCTGGAGCATCTCCGGCGCGATATGTTCGCCGGCGACATCACCGTTCGGTGTGTAGAACACGCCGGTTGCCGCATCCCAGCGGTAGGGCACACCACTGCCGCCGAGGTTGTTGAGCGGCAGTGCCGTGCCGGTGACGCTGAGCGCCAGTTTCCCGGTCCAGCCCATGCCCCGAGGCGACTTCAATTTCGATCCGGCATCGCCCGTCGTACCCGCGCCAATGGTCGCGCTGCGCGACAGGGACAGCACAATCTCCTTGTCGGAGCGCGGCGCCTGCGGCGTAAAGTTCGGCACCTGCAGGGCTTCCGACTGCAGCTTGACGTTGGAGAACACATAGTCCTCGAGCTCGATGCGCGAAATGCGACCATCGCCGTCACGATCGGCAGCTCCCTCGATGGCGCGGGCAAAGCTCCAGCTCAGGGCCCCGCGCGGCTCGCCGCCGATCACCACTTCCGGCGTCGGCTGGCTTTCGAGCGAGGCGGCGAGAATCGTCACCCGCGACAGTTCCACGTCCTTCATCTTGGCACCTCGAAGCGCTTCTTCTGACGGTGGGGGCACCTTCGCTCGCACGATCGGTGCAAGCCGCGTCTTACCCGAAATGGAGCGGTTCATGCCGCCGGAGAAGCAACTGTCCGACACGAACAGCACCTGGATGCCTTTGGCCTCCGCTTCCGCGAACCAGGCGCTCAACTCGTTGTCGACAATGATCTCCTTGCCCGTTTCGTCCGCTCGCCCCCTGTCGAAGCCAGGCAGTTCCAGGAACTCGTCCAGCCCGTCCTCTTCGCTGCCCGCGATCAATTCAGGCATTTGTGCGCCATGCCCTGCATAGGTGAAGACGATGGTATCGCCGCGCGCAGCACCCGCGACCAGATCGGTCCAGGCTGCGCGTATGGCGTCCTTCGTCGCCTGCTCATTGATGAATTGGCGGATCGTGTCGACATTGGCCGCCTTCAGCGCCTGCGCGACATCGCGTGCGTCCTTGACCGCGCCATCGAGGCTCACCTCATGCGGATAGACATCCACTCCGACGACAAGCGCCGATGTGGCCGCGAAGACCGGTGAAAAGGGCAGGACGAACAGCGCCGTCGAAAGCAGGATTCTCTCCAGCACCGCTAGTTCCCCACGTCCACTTCCACCCGCCGATCGAGCTGGTGCAACATCGCCTCGTCATAGGCGCTCGGGTCATCCGGCGTGAAAGGCTCCTCTTCTCCCTTGCCGACGACGGTCCACCTACCCGGATATCCGGCATCCACGAGGTAGTGCGCCAAGGCCTCGGCGCGGGCGATCGACAATGCCTTGTTCGCCTCGGTCGTGCCCACCGGGTCCGTGTGGCCGATCAGCGTGATGGACGCCGGCTTCGCCGACTTCAGGCATTCGAAAAGGTCCTTTGCCGACTGCAAGCCTTCGGGCGTGAATTCGGCGGTGCCGAAGACGTAGCGCACCGGCGTAGCCTTCTTCTTGATCGACACACCACGATAGGAGAACTTACAGGCACCACGCGCGGCAAGCGTGACGGGCTTGGTCGCGGCCAAGCGCATTTCGGAAGCCAGCCTGTCCAGACGCAGGATATAGTCCTTGTCCGGTGCCATCCAATCGGGCGTCAGCTCCTCGTTTGCCGCATCTTCCAATGCCTGCTGGTAGGAGGTCGCCGCCGCGTCGTAATCCTTGCGTTCGCGCTTGATGTCTCCGAGCGCATCAAGGATCTGCCAGGGGCCGCCGGCGTCGCGGCTGGCGGCCGTCAGTTCCGATTCGAAGGTCTCCAGCTTGGCGCCCTGTCCCACGGCCTCTGCAATCCGATTGAAGGTTGCAAGTGCTGCGACGCGGCGCGTCAGCGCGATCTCGGTCGCCGAGCAGCCCTTCATGTTCACGGGATCGGCCGCCACCTTGGTGCCGGCTTCGTCGGAGCGGTTCAGCGCCTCGGAAGCCAGGCGAAGACCGTCGCAGGCCATGCTCGGCGCAGTGAAGACCGCCAAAGCCGCCGAAGCGAGGAGAAATGCCCGTAGCTGCACCATGGTTCGCCCGTCAATCCTTGATCTCGAAGGTCACCATCTGAACACTGCTGGCGCCGGCATCGCCTTGCGCCCGCTTGGCGAGGTTGATTGCCAGCCCTCGCGTCGGCGGCAGGCGCGACTTCGAGACGTATTCGCGTGCCTTCTCCACCGTGAGCTTCTGGTCTCCGAGGCCGCCGGCGCGGCAGAACGCCAGCATCGACTCGGCCGGCGCCGGCGTATCGAAGGTAAGCGTGCCAGTACCTGGCTGCGGGATCAGGCGTCGTTCGCCGGGTTGCAGCGTGGTGTTGCCGATCATCACGTCCGGGATGACCTCGACATTGCCATTCTCCTCGACATAGAGGATCTGCAGCTCGCAGGCCTGGTTGGCGCTGAGCTCGAAGGAAAGCTGGTCGCCGACTTTCGCCGTCGTCGACTTCACGTTGAGCGCCAATTCGAGCTTGTTGCCTGCCGCCGGATCCTGCTTGCGATAATCAGGCACGGCAGCCGCGATCGACTGAGGCTTTGCATCCGGCGATTGCTCGGCACCGGCAACGACGATCGCTGACGTATCCAAAGGGCGACGCTGGAGCAGCGGCTGCAGCAGCATGGCATATTGCTGCTCGACCTCGTTGCGCGGGATGGTTCCACCCGCTTCCAGCGTCGTCACCCAGTCGAGACCCAGGCGCAGTACATCTGTGTTCGTTACCCGCTTGATCGCGTCGGAGAACTGCTTCGGCGTCATGTCGAACTCTGCCGCCAAGGCGTCGAAATCGAGCTCGTCCTCATACTTGTCGGCGCAGTAAGTGATGATCTCGGCGTCGCCCGGCGCGTGCATGCTCTGGAGACCGCCGTCGGGCGTGGGCTCGGTGACGCCCAGCGCCTTCAGCGCATTGACGAAGCGTTCGCGATCCTTGCGATAGGTCTCGTCTAGATCCTCCTGCTTCACATACATGGCGAGCAGCACGTCCTGCTGATCCTTGCTGAACAAGGTCGATGTCTCGATCTGCTCGCGCAACTGATCGCGCTTCGACAGGATCCCGTCCGCATGACAATCGACGCAGGAACGCGCGTTGATGATCTCCACGCCCTTGCCGATCGGGCGTTTGCGGAACGAGACGATCGTCGTCGGGCCGACATCGAGCTGTTTGCCCGAGGAGGTCGAGAGGTAATAGCCCTGCAATCCGTTCGGGAGCGAGAAGATCATCTCGCCGCCGTCATGTTCGAAAGGCACGAGGCCGGCGTCGAGCGGCGCAAGTTCCTTCGGCCCATGGGGAAAGCGCTTCAGCACCTGCTTGCCGAGATCGCCACCGAAATCATAGGACTTCCAGTAGTAGCCGCCGAAGGGCATGTCGTGCCGCTCCAGCATGCGATTGTGGTCGGACACCCCGGATGATCCGTCGGCGAAACCGGCGCGCAGCACGTTGCGCCGGCGAATATTGTCGGCCACGTCAATCTTGAAGCGCGTTTCCAATTCGCCAATGTGGGTCGGCAGCTTCATCAATCGGTTGTAGATTTCCGGCCGGGCACCATTGCTCATGAACCAGTCGATCCGCATGATCGGCAGCGGCGTCGCCGTTTCCTTGGCGAGTGCAGCCAGCGAAGCATCGCTCTCTGGAGCCATTCCGTAGAAATAGCGGCTGGCGAGGAAATCATAGTCTGCAGCACCCCATTGCAGCTCGCGAAGATCGACGCGCACGAGCAGCCCGTTGGTGCCATCGACTTCAGTCGGCAGAACCAGCTTCGGGCCGTAGGAGAGCGAATTCAGCAGCTTCTTGAAGCCGCCGGCGAGCACGTCCATACGCTTCATGAAGGTCTGGTCGTCCTCGCAGCCCATCATGCCATTGTACTGGTCGCGATAGGAGAAGTAGCGCATGAACGGCCGATCGAGTGTGCCGACCGTCTCGATGTCCTTCAGCGCTGCCTCGACGAATTGTCCGTAGGCTAAAATCGGTCGCGAGCGCTCTGGCTTGGCCGCCGCGGTCTGCGGCAGGCTCTTTTCGTTCAGGGAATTGACCCAGTCCTCCAGCACCTTGATCTCTTCTGTCGACGGCCGCTTGCCGAGCGGCATGCGGCCGCTAACGACGGTCGAAAAGAGGCGTGATTTCGATGCGTCACCCGGCGTCACGAAATTGGCGTCGGCTGCAATCGATGCGAGGTCACCGGCGGGGTAGCTCCCTTGCGAACTTTCACCCGGCCCGTGGCAATTGCGACAGTATTTGCCGATGAAGGCATCCGCCTGCTGTGCCAGTGCCGCGTTTTCGCCGCCAAGCACATCCGCCGCCGTATTCTCCTTGCAGACGGCCGTCACCGACTGGGCCACCGGCGCCGGTGCCTTCACCTCGCGATCAGCGAGAAAGGCATAGATCGCCCTGCGGTCGTCCTCCGCCAGCACGGCCATGCCCTTGGCGATGCGCCGCATGACGGGATCGGCGACCGGTGCGCCCGAGAGTTTCTTACCGTCGTCGATCAAACCCTTGGTGAAGACTTGCGGCGAGGCAAGCCCGGCCATCTTCGCCTTGCTGATGTCGGGCGCGACCGCGCCGGTCAGGTCCTTTTCGCCCTGATAGGCGCGTTCCTGGTCCAGGCCATAGGTGGTCGTGCGTGGAGTGTGGCAGTCGCCGCAGGCGCCGACATTCTCGACAAGGTAGCGGCCGCGCTCGGCTTGCGTCTCTTCGCGCGGTTGATAGCCCGGCACCGTGAAGTGGCTGCGCTTCCAGAGCGTAATCGTCGTCTGGCGGCTGAAGGGGAAGGCAATCTCGTGTTCCTTCGAGGCGGCGTCAGACTGCGGCAGCGTCTCGATATAGGCCTTGATGTCGAGCGCGTCCTCCGGCTTCATCCCGCCATAGGATGTATAGGGCATGACCGGATAGAGATTGTCGCCGTCCCGGTCGAGACCGACCAGCACGGCGTTCAGAAACTGTGCATTGCTCCAGCCGCCGATGCCGTTTACGTGCGATGAGATGTTCGGCGCAAAGAAAGTGCCGATTGCCGTGTTCATCTCCATGCCGCCGGAGAGCAGCTCGGTATTATCGCCGGAGCCATGACAGGCACCGCAGCCTGCGGCATTGAACATGTATTTGCCGTTGTCGACATTCGCCTTGTAGGTCGAAAACGCGTCATCGGCGAAGGCGTCGCGCGCTTCTGCGAGGTTCGGACAGACCGTGATGGCGAGCAGCACCGACGCTGCCAATGATCCCGTGCCAAGGCCGGCTTTTCGCGAGACGCTCTCCCGCCCTCTCCGCAGACCACGCATGAAACCCTCTCCTCGATAAAAAAGTCGCTATTGAAATCTGCTGCTATCGAAACTGAAACTGCTCGAACTCGACCCGTCGCGGCCCTTTGCCGAGCTCCTTCAACCCCTTGACGATTGCCTCTCTCAGCGGCGGCGGACCGCAGAACCAAAGGTCCGCCTCAGCCGGATCGATCGCGCTTCCGGTTGCCAGCTTGGCCGCGTCCAGGCGTCCATCCATGGAAGAATCATGCAGGACGAAGCTGAAGTTCCCGAGTTTCTCGGCTTGCGCCTCGAAGGTTTCCAGGCCGATCGCTTCGCGCCTGTCGCGCACGCAGTAGACCATATGAATCTCCTGCCCTTCATCGCCCTTCAGGTGCCGCGCCATAGCCAGAAACGGCGTGACGCCGATGCCTCCGGCGAGCCAGATCTGCTTCTTGCTGCCGCGGCGATGATTGAAGCGGCCATAGCCGCCTTCGAGCTTCAGCCGGTCACCGACAGCGACTTCATCACGCAGTGCCTGCGTATAGTCACCGAGCGGTTTGATCGCGAAGCGCAGGACGCCGTCGGCATCGATGCCGGCAATCGTAAACGGATGCGGTTCGCGCAGACCCGGCTTCATCACGCGCAGGAAACCGAACTGCCCCGGCTTCGCGCGGAGGCGCCGCCCCATGGGCCGTGCCACAATTACCGTCGCGCCCTCGTGCTTCGCCACTTCGAAAACTTCGTAGCCGCGCGTCCTGAGCCACGGCAACAACTGGGTATAGGCGTAACTCAATATGCCAACTGCCGCGAAGATGTTCAGGTAGACCGCCAACAGCGCCGTCCCGTCATAGGGGCGCTTGATGAACATCTGATGGAAGGCGACCAGGACGAAGAGCAGACCGATCAGGCGGTGCGTGTAGCGCCAGAGATGATAGGGGATCTCGATCTTCGTCCTTGGGATGACTTTGACGATGCTCAGGACGAACAGGACCACGAACCCATAGAAGGCGTACTTTCCGGCGGAGGCCGCCAGCTGGTTCAGGCCGCTCGTCAGGGCCAGCCCCTTGAAATCCGGTTTCAGGAAGTAGTGGACCAAGATGAGGAGCAGCACGGAGATGCCGATCTTGCGGTGGAAGTGATAGACGCGGTCGAGGCCGCCGAACAAGGCTTCGACGAACGGTGGGCGCGCGGCCATGAACTGGGCGATCGCCATGCCGACGAAGGCGGCGGAAGAGGCCATTAAAGAGAATGTCGTCAAGCCATTGGTGTGGCTGACTGCCGGCACGGCCAGCAGCCCCGCAATCACCATCAACGACCAGACCAGAAACGCGCCCACTTGCATCTTGCGCCCCTCAACGCCGACGTCAGACGGTTGTTGCCAAGGAAAGACTGACAAGCCCCTTACCATTCGTCAACATCAATCCCCTTGGAAACGGCTGGTGAGCTTCCTTTATTCATGCCTTTGAAATTTTGCATTTTTGAGCACTCGCTTATTTATAATCCTCAAGGCTCACGTCAGCCTCACAGGCGATATCGGGACGCGATGTTCGCCTTGCTTGCCTCCTTGTGAAAAAATGTGCAAGCTCCTGATATATCAGAAGCAAAGGAACGGCATGTCCCTGCAATCCCATGCGCACCTCGCCTACCTCGCGCTCGAACGCCTCATCGTCACGCTGAAGCTCGAGCCTGGCGCCCTGGTTACCGAGAGACAGTTGATCGAACTGGCGGGGCTTGGAAGGACACCGGTTCGAGAGGCGATCCAGAAGCTTGCCTGGCAGGGCCTCATGGAGGTCAGACCGCGCGTCGGCCTGCAGATCACCACGATCCGCCCGGACGACCAGGTGCATGTCATGCAGACGCGGCAGCAGCTGGAGCCGCTTGCCGCAGCCCTGGTCGCAACGCACGCAAGCGCTGATGACCGAGGGGCGATGAAAGCCTGCGGCGCGGAGATGACCGCATGCCTGGGCGCGGGCGACATGGAAGGTTTCCTCGTGGCCGACAAGGTCTTCGACGAACTGATGGAAGAGGCCTGTCCCAACCGCTTCCTCACTGCCGCACTCGCACCCTTGCAGACGCATGCGCGCCGCATCTGGTTTGCATCGTCCTCACCGGAGAAGATGGCCGGATCGGTTCGCCGCCATGTTGTCGTCATCGATGCGATCGAAAAAGCCGACGCTCCCGCTGCTTCGGCGGCGATGGCGGAGTTGATGAGCTATCTGTCAGACGCCTGAAGACGCATTCGCCAGGCCCCAAAGAAATCGCTGCAAGCATTTGCTTTTACAGCGATTTCATTCTCACGCCATTCTTCAGGTCACACATCACTTTGCCGGCAGCATGCTTCCGGTTTTCAGTCGGCGCACATGCCAATCAAAAGCCTCTTCGAGAATATGAGGCGTCTGGCCACCACGCGTATCGACGGCGCGTCTGAAGTAGTCCGAGAGCAATTCGCGATAGGCCGGATGGCAACAGTTGTTGATGACGACAGGCGCCCTTTCCCGCGGCGCCAGGCCGCGAAGGTCGGCAAGGCCATGCTCCGTTACCAGGATATCGACGTCATGTTCCGTGTGGTCGACATGGGAGACCATCGGGACCACGGATGAAATGGCCCCGCCCTTGGCAACCGACTTGGCGACGAAGATCGACAGGAAGGCATTGCGGGCGAAATCCCCGGAACCACCGATGCCGTTCATCATGTCGGTGCCACCCACATGGGTCGAATTGACGTTGCCGTAAATATCGAATTCCAACGCCGTGTTGATGCCGATCACGCCCAGGCGACGGATGATCTCCGGGTGGTTGCTCACCTCCTGCGGACGGAGCACCAATTTGTCCTTGTAGGCGCCGATGTTGCGAAACACCCGATCGGCCCAGGCGCTGGAGAGCGTCATCGACGATGCCGAAGCAAAGCTCAGCTTGCCCGCCTCGAAAAGCTCGAACGTGCTGTCCTGCAGGACCTCGCTATACATGCGCAGATCATGGAACGGGCTATCGACAAGGCCGCTCAGGACCGAGTTGGCGATAACGCCGATGCCGGCCTGCAGCGGGTTGAGCGTCATGTCGAGCCGTCCCTTGCGCACCTCCTCCTGCAGAAAACCGATAAGATGGCCGGCGATCGCTGTCGTCTCCGCATCCGGCGGAGAGATTCGCGCGGCGCTGTCCTCCTTCTCGGTGACGACGATGGCGACGATCTTTTCGGGATCGACAGGGATAGAGGGCGAGCCCGCACGGCTGTCGCAGGCGACGACCGGGATCGGCGTCCGGCTCGGGCGCTTCGCCGGGATGTAGATATCGTGCAAGCCCTCGAGCTCGGGACTATGGCTGAGATTGAGCTCGACGATCACCTTCTTCGCCAGGATTGCGAAACTCGCGGAGTTGCCGACCGATGTCGACGGTACGATGCCGCCATCCTCGGTTATCGCAACCGCCTCGACCACCGCATAGTCGATCGGGCTGATCTGGCCGGAGCGCAACTGCTCGACGGTCTCCGAGAGATGCTGGTCGATAAACATCACCTCACCGCGGTTGATCGCGGCCCTCAAAACCGGATCCGACTGAAACGGCAGACGGCGGGCAAGGACGCCCGCTTCCGTCAGCGTCTTGTCGATATCGTGGCCGAGCGAAGCACCGGTCAAAAGCGTGATGCGAAACTTCTCCTTTGCGGCGCACTCGGCCATCGCAAGCGGCACCGCCTTGGCATCACCCGCCTTGGTGAAGCCGCTCATGCCGATCGTCATGCCATCCTTGATGAGCGCGGCCGCCGCTTCCGGCGTGGCGATTCGATCACGCAGCGGCGCGTAGCGAATCCTGGTCTCGATGTTTGTTCGGGTATCTCGGCTCATCGGGCCCTCCCTGCAGAGCCCGCGGGGCTCACATCAGGACGGCGCGGGCTTGGTTTTGGTGCGCTGAATCTGCATGGCTGCACGCACACGTTATGAAGTTTTGCGGCAGCACGATAGCCCTTGGCGACGCCACGCGATACGCAGAATGAACAGAGCCGAGCTACCGCAAATGCATAGCTCCACCCCGCATCGCCTCAAACGACAAGAGGCGCACCCCAGGTGCGCCCCTCGAACTGTACGACTGCACAAAAAAGGATCAGCCGACGAAGGCCCGCTCGATCACGAATTCGGCCGGCTTGTTGTTGGCGCCCTCGGTCAGGCCGGCAGCCTCGAGAATCTCCTTGGTGTCCTTCAGCATCGCGGTCGAGCCGCAGATCATGCCGCGATCGACGGCCGGATCGAGCGGCGGCAGGCCGAGATCGGAGAAGAACTTGCCGTTGACCATCAGGTCGGTTACCCGCCCCTTGAACGGGAAGTCTTCGCGGGTCACCGTCGCATAGTGGCGCAGCTTGTCGCCGACGATCTCGTTCAGGAATTCGTGGTTGCGGATTTCCTCGACGAGATCGAAGCCGTATTTCAGTTCGGCAACGTCGCGGCAGGTGTGCGTAAGGATTACTTCCTCGAACTTCTCATAGGTCTCGGGATCGCGGATCAGGCTTGCGAAGGGCGCAATGCCGGTGCCGGTCGAAAACATGTAGAGACGACGGCCGGGAACCAGCGCATCGAGTACCAGCGTGCCGGTCGGCTTCTTGCGCATCAGCACCTTGTCGCCCGGTTTGATCCCTTGCAGGTGCGAGGTCAGCGGGCCATCCGGCACCTTGATCGAGAAGAATTCGAGCTCTTCATCCCAGGCGGGGCTCGCGATCGAATAGGCGCGGTAGACCGGCTTGTCGCCGATCATCAGGCCGATCATCGCGAATTCGCCCGAGCGGAAGCGGAATTCGGCAGGGCGGGTCATGCGGAAGCGGAAGAGCCGATCCGTATAGTGCTCAACGCTCGTCACCGTCTCGACGTATACGCCTGCCGGTGCCTGGATCGCGAAATCTTCCGTTTTTGCCGGAGCATTCATCTGGCTAAAGTCCTGTAATGATGACCCTGTTTATCAACAATGAGCGGATATTCCAAGCCGCACGCGAAGGGAAGGAAATCCCTTCCAAATATAGTCGCTTTCGGGGATTTCAGCGTGCTTCACACTGTCGCGGCCCTAGTGATGTTAGGAGACCCGCCGCCAGCTGTAGGATTTGGCGTCGGTCGAGGCCTTTGCCGTCGGCTGGTAGTGCACGGCGATGCCCGGTAGGCGCCCTTCCGAAAGGCGCTTCAGAGCCGTTGCATTGCTGACCGCAAAGCTTTCGACACCACAGCGCAGCATCAGCGGGATCTGGTCGATCAGCACATCGCCAACCGCCCTCACCTCGCCGCCAAAACCGAGGCGCGCGCGCAGCAGCGACGCATGGCTGAAGGCGCGGCCGTCGTTGAAGGCCGGGAACGCGACGGCAACCAGCGCAAGGCGATCGAGGTGGGGCGCGAGCTTCGTCACGTCGTCCGCCGGCGCAATCACCACGCCGAGGCCGGTTTCGTCGCTGTCTGCGACCTTGGCCAGGAACGCGTCGAGGCCAACAATCGCCTTCTCGTTCGAACCTGCCTTCGTCTCTTCCGTCTCGATGACCCAGGGATCATCGCCCACGAAGCCGGTTTCCTTCCAGATTTTTGTCATGTCTGTTCCTCGGCGCCTCAGGCAGCTTCCTGCGCACTGCCGTAGAGCGCATCCTTGAAGGGTTGCGGGCCGACGCGGCGATAGGCTTCGAGGAACGTCTCTTGCCTGTCGCGGCGCAGTCCCAGATAGGTGTCGACGATCGTCTCCACGGCATCGGTCACCTTCTCCGGCTCGAAGCCGCGGCCGATGATCTCGCCGATCGAGGTGTTCTCGTCGCCGGAACCGCCGAGCGTGATCTGATAGAGTTCAGCACCCTTCTTCTCAACACCGAGCAGGCCGATATGGCCGACATGGTGATGACCGCAGGCATTGATGCAGCCGGAGATCTTGATCTTCAACTCGCCGATCTCGGCCTGGCGCTCCGGCGAACCGAATCGGTTCGAAATCTCCTGCGCCACCGGAATGGAGCGCGCATTGGCAAGCGCGCAGTAGTCCAACCCAGGACAGGCGATGATATCGGTGATCAGGCCGGCATTGGCGGTGGCAAGGCCCGAAGCGACCAGAGCTCGGTAAACCGGCTCCAGATCGGCCAGCGCCACATGCGGCAGGATCAGGTTCTGTTCGTGGCTGACGCGGATTTCATCGAAGGCATATTCCGCTGCGATGTCGGCAACGGCATCCATCTGCGCGTCGCTGGCGTCGCCCGGGATGCCGCCGATCGGCTTCAGCGAGATCGTCACCATGCCGTAGTCCGGGTGCTTGTGCGGCTGCACGTTCTGCTGCACCCAGCGCGCAAACTCGGGATCAGTCTTCTTCCAGCGTGCGAGGCTTTCCCAGCCTTCGGCGCGGCTTTCGAGAGCCGGCGGCGCGAAATAGGTGGAGATCGCCTGGATGTCCGTCTCGGGCAGCTTCAGCTCGGTGTCCTTGAGGGCCGCGAATTCGACCTCGACCTGACGCGACAATTCTTCGGCGCCTGTCTCGTGCACGAGGATCTTGATGCGGGCCTTGTACTTGTTGTCGCGGCGACCGTGGAGATTGTACACGCGCATGATCGCCGTCGTGTAGGACAGCAGGTCCTCCTCCGGCAGGAAGTCGCGGATCTTCTTGGCGATCATCGGCGTGCGGCCCTGGCCACCGCCGACATAGACGGCAAAGCCGATGCGGCCGGTGTCGTCCTTCTTCAGGTGCAGGCCGATGTCATGGACCTGGATCGCGGCGCGGTCGCGCTCGGCGCCGGTGACGGCGATCTTGAACTTGCGCGGCAGGAACGAGAATTCCGGATGGACGCTCGACCACTGTCTCAAGATCTCGGCGTAAGGCCTTGGATCCGCTACCTCATCGGCGGCCGCACCGGCGAAGTGATCGGCGGTGACGTTGCGAATGCAGTTGCCCGAGGTCTGGAGGGCATGCATCTCGACGCTTGCCAGTTCCTGCAGGATATCCGGCGTGTCGGAGAGGCGCGGCCAGTTGTACTGGATGTTCTGGCGCGTGGTGAAGTGACCGTAGCCGCGGTCATACTTGCGCGCGATATGGGCGAGCATGCGCATCTGACGGCTCGACAAGGTGCCATAGGGAATGGCCACGCGCAGCATATAGGCGTGAAGCTGCAGATAGACGCCGTTCATAAGCCGCAGCGGCTTGAAGGCATCTTCGGCAAGCTCGCCGCTCAGACGGCGCTCGACCTGATCGCGGAACTGTTCGACGCGGGAGGAAACGAAGGCGTGATCGAATTCATCGTAACGGTACATCGGGTATCGGTTCCTCAGGCAGCGTGTTTCGGGCCGGACAAGCCGTTATAGCCGGCGGCATAGGGGATCGACGGGCCCTCAGCGCGGATGCGCTCACGCATGCGCAGCGGACGGAGCGTGCCATTGATCTCTTCGACATCGACGACATTGGCGTCGACGACCTTGTTGTCGTCAAACGCCTGCTTGCCGGTGGCTTCGAGCGCCGTCACGGCCTCGGCATGGCGGGCAATGAAGGCATCCTGCAGCGATTCGACCCAGTTGCCGGCGGCATCCAGCCAGACGGAGATGCCGTCCGAAAGCCGATTTGCCGTCAAAACCTTGCTCACCATCGTCTCTTCCTCAGTTCAAAATCTGTTCGTCGCGCCCGAAGGCAACTTCAACGTTTTTCTTCTCACTACGCGAGTTGCCGGCAACGAGCGGCTCGGAGCGCTCGAAATTGGCGCCGGCGACCGCATCACCAATGATAACCATGACCGGGCCCGAAAGCTCGCTGCGGTTTTCCAGATCCGGAAGGTCCTTCAGCGTGCCATGCAGCAGGCGGCGGTCCGCGCGGCTGGCATTCTCGATGACGGCAACCGTCGTTTCCGACGGAAGGCCCGCCTGCATGAGACGACCGGCGACGGACGCGGCAACAGTCCGGCCCATATAGACCGCGATCGTTGCACCCGAGACCGCAAGCCGCGCCCAATCGGGCAGGACCTCTCCGGTCAGATCATGGCCTGTCGTGAAGACCAGCGAGGACGCGACACCGCGAAGCGTCAGCGGCAGTTCGAAATCGGCCGCTGCAGCGAAGGCCGAGGTGATGCCCGGGACGATCTCATAGCTGATACCAGCTTCGCGAAGTGCCGCCATCTCCTCGCCGGCCCGGCCGTATACCAACGGATCGCCGGACTTCAGACGGACGATGCGCTTACCTTCGGCAGCCAGCGTCACCAGCAACTGGTTGATCTCGTCTTGGGACTTCGTATGGCAGCCCTTGCGCTTGCCGACCGAAAGGCGCTCGGCGTCGCGGCGGCCCATATCGACGATCGCCTGCGGCACCAGCGCGTCATAAACGATGGCATCGGCTTCCATCATCACGCGCTGGGCGCGGAGCGTCAGCAGGTCCTCAGCGCCCGGACCGGCGCCGACCAGCCAGACATGACCCAGCGCCTTCTCGGGCGCATCGAGCAGACGCGAAGCCTCGCGGCGGGCGGCAGCCAGATCGCCGCCGGCGACCTTGTCGGCGACCGAGCCCTGGAAAAAGCGACGCCAGAACAGGCGGCGAGCCACGCCGCGCGGCACCAGACGATCAACCGTCTCGCGATAGCTCGCAGCAAGCGACGCGACGACACCGAGCGAGGGTGAAAGGAGCTGATCGATCTGCGCTCGGATCATCTGGGCAAGCACTGGCCCAGCCCCTTCGGTGCCGATGGCGACCGCTACGGGCGCGCGATTGACAAGCGCCGGCGTAAAGAAATCGCAGAAGTCGGGCTGATCGACGGCATTTGCCGGGATCTTGCGTTCGCGCGCCGCGACGACGATGTGCTGATCCTCGGCGGCATTGCCGGTTGCCGCAAAAACGAGAATGGCGCCCTCGAGCTGCTCGGGCGCGAATGCGGCGGCGACATGTTCGATACCGTGCCCACGAAGATAGTCAGCGAATCCGGTTTCCGGCGCGTCACCAAAGACGACGATCGACGCTTCGGTGTTCAGCAGCAGCCGCACCTTGGCAAAAGCCTCGTCGCCATTGCCGAAAACCGCCACGCGCTTTTGCGCGACGCGAAAGAATGCGGGGAAAACGGCGAGCTGCTGCGACATGTCTGCCAAACGGTTCCTTCTACAGGCTGCGCCGAATATCCCGCATGAAGCACGACAATTGAAGGAACAGAAATTTCAATGCCTTTCCGGGCACGTATTGTTTTGCTCGGTGGTGCATCATTTTGAGCAAATATCTCCGGGCTCGCTGAAGCACCGGTCATTCCCCGGCCATTGCGCCGCGGGGGCAACCTCCGTTAAATGCGCTCACTGACCTGCCGGAGATGCATGACATGACCCAAGCGGAACTCGCCGAACGGCTTTTGACGGTAATCGAGCAGGACATCCTGCCACTCACCGAAAAGGGTGTCGCCGCCGGCAACAAGGTGTTCGGCGCCGCCATCCTGCGCAAGTCCGACCTATCGCTGGTGCTGGCCGAAACCAACAACGAGACGGAAAATCCGCTGTGGCACGGCGAGGTCCATACGCTGAAACGCTTCTACGAGATGGCGGAAAAGCTCGACACCCGCGACCTCATCTTCCTGTCGACCCACGAGCCCTGCTCCATGTGCCTCTCGGCGATCACCTGGGCCGGTTTCGACAATTTCTATTATTTCTTCAGCCATGAAGATTCGCGCGACAGCTTCGCGATCCCGCATGATCTGAAGATCCTGAAGGAAGTCTTCCGGCTGGAGCCGGGTGGCTATGCCAAGGACAATGCCTTCTGGCATTCGGCTTCCATCGCCGCGCTTTCGAGAGATGCCGACCCTGCAACCCAAGCCCGTCTCGGCGGTCAGGATGCCCGCATCCGTGCCCGCTACCAGAGCCTTTCCGACAGCTATCAGTCGGGCAAGGACGACAACGCCATTCCGCTGAACTGAGATCCATGGAACCTTCACGCGACATAAAGCGCCTGCTCGACATCATGGCGGCGCTCCGCCAGCCCGAGACCGGCTGCCCCTGGGACATCGTCCAGACCTTCGAGACGATCAAGCCCTATACGATCGAAGAGGCCTATGAGGTGGCCGATGCCATCGAGCGCGGCGACATGCACGACCTCTGCGACGAGCTCGGCGACCTGCTGCTGCAGGTGGTCTTTCACGCACGCATGGCGGAGGAAGCGGGCGACTTCGCCTTCGGCGACGTCGTCGAGGCGGTGACGCGCAAGATGATCCGTAGGCATCCGCATGTGTTTGCCCGTTCCGATGCCGACACGCCCGAGGCGGTCAAACTGCAGTGGGACCAGATCAAGCAGGCAGAGAAGGCGGAGCGACAGGCGCGACGGACAAAGCGCGGCCTCGCCCCGGACGCCGCTGCAAGCCATCTCGGTTCCGTCCAACGCTCGTTTCCAGCACTCGTCGAAGCACTGAAGCTGCAGGAACGCGCTGCAAAGGTCGGATTCGACTGGTCGGAACCCGAACCGATTCTCGACAAGATCGAGGAGGAAATCGGGGAACTGCGCCAGGCGCTGCGCGAAAAGGATCACGCCAAAGTCAGCGACGAACTGGGCGATCTGATTTTCGCGGTGGTCAACATCGGCCGCCATGTCGGCACCGATCCGGAGATGGCGCTTCGCGGCACCAACACCAAGTTCCGCCGCCGCTTCGCCCATATCGAGCGCGAACTCGAGGCCGACGGCGAGACGCTGGATGGAGCCACTCTGGAGCGGATGGAAGAGCTTTGGCAGGCGGCCAAGGCGATCGAGCGGCAGCTCGGCTAAGGCCTACAGGACGCATGTTCGCAACATGCGTCCACAAATACAAACCTAACGAAAACAATAGGGAACGGATCCGGGCAAGCGCCTCGGGCTTACCAGTCTTCCACGACAGGCTTCGGCCCATTTCCGAGACGACGCTCCAGATCGGAGGCCTCGTTTTCGGTCAACCGGAGATCGAGACTGACACGTCCGTCTTCCAGATCCTCGCGGCCATCGACGATGGCGTGCTGATAGATCCAGGGCAGAAGCTGCAGTTGATCGATGCCGAGCACGACGGTGCATTCGGTCAGGACGCCCGACAGGCGTCGACCGATTTCAGCGAGCAGCTCGTCGACGCCTTCGCCCGATATCGCGGAGACGGCGACCGTATTGCCTGACGTCGCTGCCTTGCTCTTTAGCGCCTCACGGGAATCAGCGTCGAGCCGGTCGATCTTGTTCCAGACCTCGATCAGCCGTTCGGAGGCTTCCTTTTCGTCGATGCCAAGATCGGTGAGAATACGAAGCACATCGCTCGCCTGCGCCTGGTTGTCCGGATCGGAAAGATCGCGAACATGCAGGATCAGGTCAGCCTCAAGCACCTCTTCGAGCGTCGCACGGAACGCTGCAACCAGATGCGTCGGCAAGTCGGAAATAAAGCCGACAGTGTCGGAAAGGATGACCATGCGGCCGTGCGGCAGCTTCAGGCGCCGCAGTGTCGGATCCAGCGTCGCAAACAGCATGTCCTCGGCAAGCACGCCTGCCCCGGTCATGCGGTTGAAAAGCGTGGACTTGCCGGCGTTGGTGTAGCCGACGAGCGCGACGATCGGATGCGGCACCTTCTTGCGCTTGGAACGGTGCAGCTGCCGGGTGCGGCGGACCTGCTCCAGCTCGCGCTCGAGCTTGACGATGCGGTCCTGCAGCAAACGGCGGTCCGCTTCGATCTGTGTTTCACCCGGACCGCCCATGAAGCCACCACCACCACGCTGACGCTCAAGGTGGGTCCAGCTTCGGACCAGGCGGCCCTTCTGGTAGTTGAGATGCGCAAGATCGACCTGCAGCGTGCCTTCCTTGGTGGAAGCGCGGCGGCCGAAAATCTCAAGGATCAGGCCCGTGCGGTCGATGACCTTGGCGTTCCATTCCTTCTCGAGGTTGCGCTGCTGAACCGGCGTCAACGGATGGTCGACGATGACAAGGCCGGCATCCTGTTCGACGAGGATGTGGCCGATCTCTTCAATCTTGCCTGTGCCGAGCAAGGTGCCGGGCTTCGGCTGCGCCACCGGAACGACGGCGCCGTGCACGACTTCGAGATCGATCGCCAACGCCAGCCCGGTCGCCTCGTCGAGGCGACTTTCATCCGAGCGTGTCGTCGTGTTCGAAAGAACGTCTGCGGACTGTCGTCCGGTCTTCTTCAAGACCGGAACGATGACGACCGCGCGCATGTCGTCGCGGAGCTTCTCGAGCTCCGGAATGATCGACGACGATTTTGAATCCCGCTTGGTAATGTGCCTAACGTCCCGTCAGGATGCGGCTTCTTCGTTCTCGAACATCTGCAGCGGCTGGCCGGGCATGATGGTCGAGATCGCGTGCTTGTAGACCAGTTGCGAATGGCCGTCACGACGCAACAGGACGCAGAAATTGTCAAAAGACGTCACGACACCGGTGAGCTTGACACCGTTGATAAGGAAAATTGTCAATGAAATCTTCTGCTTGCGGACCGTGTTGAGAAAAAGATCCTGCAAGTTTTGAGAACGTTCCGCCATCGCGCCGCTTCTTTCTTATTTGCCGGCGTTTCGCGCCGGTGCATTTTTGTCGATATCTGCAATCAGAGGCGCCACAAGTACCTTCCCCGACACCTCTTTAAGTTTGGTATCAAATCAATGTCTTTTCCGCAACGCCGAAAAAGGCTTCACGAATATTCTGTGCTATGCTTCCGGGATGGCCATTGCCGATCGGCCTGCCATCCACCGAAACGACCGGAAAGCAGATGCTGGTAGCAGCGGTTATGAAGACCTCGCGCGCCGCGAGCATGTCCTCGACCGAGAACGCTTTCTCCTCAATCCTGAGCCCAAGCGGACCTGCCACATCCATCAGGGTGGCGCGGGTGATTCCCTTCAAGATTCCGTGCTCCGCCGGTCGTGTGCGCAGGGTACCGTCGCGGTCGACGATCCAGACATTGGTCGCGGCGCCCTCTTTGACCGTGCCATCGGGATCCACGAAAATCGCCTCCTGCGCGCCCTCCTCCTTCGCCTTCTGGCGAGCAAGCACGTTGGGAAGAAGCCCGACGGACTTGATGTCGACCCGGTCCCATCGGTTTTCCGGAACGGTAATCGCCGAAATCCCAAGCGTCGCTTTCTTGGCAATGGCTTCGGCATCGGTGCGCTTCGCCGTTACCACGATCGTCGGCATGGTCTCCTTGGCCGGAAACACATGGTCGCGGCGCGCCACGCCGCGGGTCACCTGCATGTAGAACAGGCCATTGCGGACCCGGTTGCGCCGGATCACTTCCCGGATCACATGAACCAGCGCCGCCCGGCTCATCGGCCAGTCGATGCGCAATTCACCGAGCGAGCGGTCGAGGCGATCGAGATGGCGGGTGAGATCGACGATATAGCCGTGGCGCACCTCGCAGACCTCGTAGACACCGTCCGCAAATTGATAGCCCCGGTCCTCGATATGGACGCCGGCGTCGGCATGCGGCACGTAGGCGCCGTTGACATAGGCAATTCTCGGCATGGACCTCGACCCTAGAAGTACTGAATGCTGACGCGGAAAAGCTGCTCGACATGCCGCACGGCAGCGGCGGTGGCAAAGAGCACGACCCGATCCTTCGCCTTGATCTTGGTATTGCCGTCCGGGCGAATGAACGTCTTGTCGCGATAGAGCGCACCGATGCGGATGCCTTCGGGAAGCTCGAGGTCGCGCAGCGCCCTGCCGACCAGCGGCGAGGTCTCCAGCGCTTCGGCCTCGATCACCTCGGCCATGCCCTTCTGCACCGCATAGACCGAGCGGATGCGCCCCTTGCGCACATGCTGCAGCACGCGCGAGATGGTCACGGCGCGTGGATTCACATAGGCGTCGACGCCGGCCGTGGCGGCAAAATCCTGATAGGACGGTTCGTTGATGAGAACGAGCGTGGATTTGGCGCCCAGATGCTTCGCCATCATGCTGCCGAGGATGTTGATCTGGTCGTTGTTGGTGAGTGCCACGACGAGATCGGCGTCCTGAACGTCCGCCTGCGCCAATATCCGCTGATCCATCGCCGAACCGTTGAGCACCACGGTATTGTTGAGCTTGTCGGCCATCATCACCGCGCGATCGCGATCGCTCTCGATCAGCTTCACCCGCGTTCGGGGCTGGTGATCCTCGATGGCCTTGGCAACGAAATAGCCGACATTGCCGCCACCGAAGATGATGATGCGCCGCGCTTCCTGCTCCTCGTGGCCGAAGAGCGCCAGGGTACGGCGAGCGTGGTCGCGGTCACAGACGAGATAGGCGATATCGCCGGCCTGCAGCTGATCGTCCGAATGCGGCACCATGACCTTGCCGTTGCGGAAAATGCCGGTCACGGTCGCAAGCAGGTCAGGGAACAGCTCGCTCAGCTGCTGTAGCGGCGTGCCGACGACCGGGCAATCTTCCAGGCACTCGAAGGCGACCATGGCGATGCGATCGTCAGCGAAGCGCACGACGTCGATGGCGCCCGGAAAGGATATGCGACGCAGCACCAGCCGCCCGACTTCAACTTCCGGAGAGATGGTGACGTCGATCGGCACGTTTTCACGGGAGAAGAGGTTCGAATATTCGGGCGCGAGATAGCTTTGTGCCCGGATGCGGGCAACCTTCGTCGGCACGTTGAAAATCGCATGCGCCACTTCACAGGCGACGATGTTGACCTCGTCGGAGAGCGTGACGGCAATCAGCATGTCGGCCTGATCGGCACCGGCCTTGGCCAGCACATCCGGATGCGCACCGTGGCCGACATAGCCGCGCACGTCGAGGCTTTCGGTGATGTTGGCGATCAATGCTGCCGACGTATCGATCACCGATACGTCGTTATCTTCCTGCGCCAGCCGCTCGGCGATGCCGTACCCGACCTGGCCCGCACCACAAATGACTACCTTCATGTCGTTCTTTCACCCGCCGCGTGTTTCCTTGGACCGTATCCGATTCAGGCAAAAAAACATGCAGCAATTCACAGTGCGGCAGCGATGTTGGCGCGCCTGATCAGGCGCGCGCCACTGCAGGAGCGCTGATGTAAAGGCCAGACGCCATATCGGCTCAGACGCCCAGCGACTTCAGCTTGCGATGCAGCGCCGACCGCTCCATTCCGACAAATTCCGCCGTACGGGAGATGTTGCCGCCGAACCGGTTGATCTGCGCGATCAGATAGTCACGCTCGAACATTTCGCGGGCCTCGCGCAACGGCAACGTCATGATGTGCTGATCGCCCTGCGCCGAGATCTTCGGCAGTGTGTCGCCCACCTCCGTCGGCAGCATGTCGGCGGAAATCGGCGTGTCCGGGCCGTCGCTGCGCGCAAGGATCATCAGGCGCTCGATGTTGTTGCGAAGCTGGCGGATGTTGCCGGGCCAGTCATGGGCCTGGAGCACGGCCAGTGCATCGTCGCCGATCTTTCGCGGGCGGATACCCGCCTGCTCGCTGACCTGGCGCATGAACATGTCGACCAGGAACGGAATATCCTCGCGGCGTTCGGCGAGCGCCGGCACCCGCACCGGGATGACGGCAAGCCGGTGGAACAGGTCTTCGCGGAACAGACCTTCGGAGATCATGTTTTCGAGGTTGTAGGCGGTCGAGGAAATGATGCGGACATCGACCTTGACGCGCTTGGTGCCCCCGACACGTTCGAACTGCTGGTCAACCAGCACCCGCAGGATCTTATTCTGCGTCTCGCGCGGCATTTCGCCGATTTCGTCGAGATAAAGAATACCGCCATGGGCCTCTTCGAGCGCACCGGTGCGACGTGGCTGGCCGGGCGTGCCTTCGGTGCCGAAAAGCGCGATCTCCATGCGGTCGGGCGTGATCGCCGCAGCGTTCAGGGCCACAAAGGGGCCGGCAGAACGCGTCGACTTGCGGTGGATCATCCGCGCGACCAGTTCCTTGCCCGACCCGGATGGACCCTGGATCATGATGCGGCTGTTGGTCGGCGAGACCTTCTCGATCGTCTGACGAAGCTGCGACACGGCAACCGACGTTCCGATCAGTTCCACCGGGTCGCCGGACTTCTTCTTCAGCTCGGAAACCTCGCGCTTGAGCTTGGAGTTCTCGAGCGCGCGCTCGGCGATCAGAATGAGCCGGTCCGCCTTGAAGGGCTTCTCGATGAAATCATATGCGCCACGCTTGATGGCGTTGACCGCGGTCTCGATGTTGCCATGACCGGAAATCATCACGACCGGGAGATCCGGATAGCGTCCCTTGATCTCGTCGAGCAGCGCCAGACCATCGAGGCGGCTTCCCTGCATCCAGATATCGAGGAAGACCAGACGCGGCACACGATCGCTGATCGCTGCCAGCGCGCTGTCGCTGTCGAAGGCGGTGCGGGTTTCGTGCCCTTCGTCGGAGAGGATACCCGACACGATCTCGCGGATATCTTCTTCATCGTCAACAACCAGAATATCAGCGGCCATCGCTCGCACCCTTATCCTTCAAACTGTCTTCGCCCGCGGCTTCTCCGGCAGGCGGCAGGATCACGCGGATCATCGCCCCGA
Organism: Ensifer sp. SSB1; assembly: GCF_016652895.1. Classification (NCBI taxonomy): domain Bacteria; kingdom Pseudomonadati; phylum Pseudomonadota; class Alphaproteobacteria; order Hyphomicrobiales; family Rhizobiaceae; genus Ensifer; species Ensifer sp. SSB1. Next base: position 34,971 of record NZ_JAEPRP010000024.1, on the reverse strand, counting down.
CACCGCCGTCAAAATCGGCTGGCGCGTCGTGCAATTCCAATTGTCCGCCATGGTCCTCAATGATCTTCTTGACGATGGCGAGGCCGAGGCCCGTGCCCTTCTCGCGCATCGTCATGTACGGCTCCAGAATCCTGTGCCGGTTCTCCGTCGGCAGGCCCTTACCGTTGTCGATGATGTCGACGACGAAGCGGCCCGTGGCTGTGTCGGTTCGCGCGCGCGCCACGATCATCGGATGGCCGCGCACGGCATCGGCCGGCACCGCCTCGATCGATTCGACGGCGTTCTTGACGATGTTGCCGAAGGCCTGGCCGAGCATGCGCCCATCGAACAGCCCCTCAAGCGGCTCTTCGCCGAGGTCCCGTACGAAATCGATGTGATTGTTGCCCATCTCGCGCAGGAATATCGCATCCTTCAGTATCCCGCGGAGATCGGCCTTTTCCTTCGTCGGCTTAGGCATGCGTGCGAAGGAGGAGAACTCGTCGACCATGCGGCCGATATCTTCCACCTGGCGCACGATCGTATCGGTACACTGGTCGAAAACGACCTTGTCTTCCTGATTGATCTGCTTGCCGTAGCGCCGCTTCAGGCGCTCGGCAGAAAGCTGGATTGGGGTCAGCGGGTTCTTGATCTCGTGCGCGATGCGGCGCGCGACATCTGCCCATGCAGTCGAACGCTGGGCGATGACGAGATCGGTAATGTCGTCGATGGTGATGACGTAGGACTCATTCGACTCGCCGCCCTCTTCGCGTGTCACCTGAACGTTCAGCGTCCGTTCGGTTCCGCCGCGCATGATGTTGATCTGCTTGCGGTAGTCGTTGCGATGGCGGCTTTCGGCCTCCACCAGGACCTCTTCGATCTCCGGTGCCACGGTACGCAGGTCAGCACCGAGGAGCTCCGGCGCCGTCTTCTTCAGGAACTCTTCGGAAGACGAGTTGGCGATGGTGATCTGCCGATCTCGACCGACACCGATCACGGCTGCGGTCACGCCCGAGAGCACTGCCTCGATGAAGCGGCTGCGATGATCGACCTCGTCCTTGGCTTCCAGGATCTGTTCCTGCTGGCTGCGGATCTCCGAGACCATCTTGTTGAAGGTGCGCGACAGGTTGCCGACGTCGCCGTCCACCGCGCGGACCGGCACGACGACATCAAGGTTGCCCGAGGCGACGCTGTCGGCGGCGCCGATCAATTGGCGGATCGGCCTGACGATCCGGTCAGCGACCGCGATCGCGGTCCAGATTGCGGCGAGGAGAACGATGAGCGCAAAGCCGATGTAGAGAACGCCAAAGGCAATCTGCGTGAAGGTCCGCCCGGCCTCGAGCATCTTGTACTCGGCCGTATTCTCTTCCATCAGCCGCAGCGAGCGCATCACTTCCGGATCGACGTTGCGAACCGTGTAGAGATAGGTGCCCGGGATGTCGTCGAGCGGAATCACGGCACCAACGAGGTTGGTGACCCCTGGCGGGATCAGGGTCGGTTGACCGGATACCGAGCTTTTCAGCGCGTCCGGGGGAATGGAGGGCAGCGGACGGTCCGTGGAGATGTTGGCCTGAATGATGGGACTGCCGTCCGCGCGAACGAGGAATGCGCCAAGCATACCGCGGCCACGTGCCTGGCGGGTCATCAGTTCCGTGAAGCCGGTGCGATCGAGGCTATAGAGCTGCCGGTTGCGTTCGAGGTCGTTTGCCATCGACACGGTCTGGCCCTGCAGATAGCTGGCATTCTCGAGCACATAGGCCTGAGCGACATTGATCGACGAGCGGACGATCGCCTGGGTGCGAAGCGAAAACCAGCGATCGAGGCCGACATCGAGAGTGATGCTGGCAAAGATCGCGACGAGCACCGCCGGCGTGATCGCCACGATCGAAAACAGCGCAACGATACGCACATGCAGGCGCGCAGCAGCGCGGCCCTTGCTGCGGGCCCGCAGCAGCCGCAGGATTTCGCGGGCGATCAGGTAGATCAGGCCAACGACGAACAGGCTGTTGATGGCGGCGCAGGCGATGACGACATTTCGTTCCAGCCGTATCGGCGTCAATCCGAGAAGGATGATCAACGAGACGGTGGCACAGGCCAGGGCCCCGGTCGCCAGCATCAGCCCCGGCAGGGCAAAGGACGCGCGCCGGTCCTGCGCCGCGAGTCCCTCATCTGTGCCCAGCGGCAAGGCCATTGCATCCACCATGAAAAGCGTTCCCCCAACCGGCGCCTGTTGGCGACGGCATCTCTTGCTAGCATTCTCTGGTCAAAGGTTGACCTCACCGCCCAAACGGGCTGCTGCGTTGCGGCCCCACTCAATCAATTGGGTCAAATCGATTGAACGAGACGGCAACGACACGCGATTCGGCGATCGTCACACGTTCAAGCAACGCATTGTGGCGAAAATGCAACGGTGGCTGCGACCAAGTCAAGCGCTGCGTGAGCTGCGGTAGACCGAAACGCCAAGTTCGCGGATTTTCTTGCGCAGCGTGTTACGGTTGAGGCCGAGCAAATCGGCCGCCTTGATCTGGTTACCACGGGTTGCGGTAAGCGCCGCAAGGATCAACGGATACTCCATTTCGGCAAGCACCCGATCGTAGAGGCCGACCGGCGGTAAAGCATCGCCGAAGCTTGCAAAATATTGGCGCATATTCTCTTCGACAGCCTGGGAGATGGTGAGTGAGCCAGGCCGTGCTGCGGTCTTCTCGATCGGGCTGTCCGGTATCTCCGAACGCAGCTCGTTTTCGATGATTTCGCGGGTGATCACGTCCTGTGGATAAAGCGCCGTCAGGCGGCGCACCAGGTTTTCCAGTTCGCGCACGTTTCCCGGCCAAGCGTGCGCCTTCATCAATTCCAACGCTTCGTGGTCGAAGCGTTTGACGTCGAGCCCTTCCTTTTCCGCCTGCTGGACAAAGTGGCGCACGAGATCCGGAATATCCTCGGCGCGGTCACGCAGCGGCGGCAGACGCAACGGCACGACGTTGAGGCGATAGTAAAGATCTTCGCGGAACAGGCCCTGATTGATCGACTGCTTCAGATCCTTGTTCGTCGCCGCCACGATGCGCACGTCCGAGCGGATCGGCGTGCGGCCGCCGACCGTCGTGTATTCGCCCTGTTGCAGCACCCGCAACAGACGGGTTTGCGCGTCCATCGGCATGTCGCCGATCTCGTCGAGGAAGAGTGTGCCGCCCTCGGCCTGCTCGAAACGGCCGGTCGAGCGCACCTGAGCACCGGTGAAGGCGCCTTTCTCGTGACCGAAAAGCTCCGATTCGATCAGATCGCGCGGGATCGCCGCCATGTTGATCGCCACGAACGGGCCGTTGCGCCGCTTGCCATAATCGTGCAGCGCACGCGCGACGAGCTCCTTGCCGGTACCGGACTCGCCGGTGATCATCAGCGTCAGATCCGTCTGCATCAGGCGCGCCAGTACCCGGTAGATTTCCTGCATAGCAGCCGAACGGCCGACCAACGGCATACCGTCCTGGGTGTCGTCGTCAAGCTTCGCCGGGCGACGCTTGGGCTCAGACAGCGCCCGGCCGATAATGCCGATCAGTTCGGTCAGGTCGAAGGGCTTCGGCAGATAGTCGTAGGCGCCTTTCTCCGAAGCCTTGATCGCCGTCATGAAAGTGTTCTGCGCGCTCATGACCAGCACCGGCAGATCGGGCCGCGCCTTTTTGATGCGCGGCAGCAGATCGAAGGCATTCTCGTCGGGCATCACCACGTCGGTCACGACGAGATCGCCGTCGCCTGCCGCGATCCAGCGCCACAGGGTTGCCGCATTGGAGGTGATGCGGACATCGTAGCCGGCGCGGCTCAGCGCCTGGTTCAGCACGGTGCGAATGGCTGCGTCGTCATCCGCGACGAGGATCGTGGCACCCGTCATGCAAGGTTTCCTTTTGTCATCGGCATGTCGTCTTCATCCGCTGCCTGGCCCTTGGAGGCAGGCATCAGGACACGGAAGGTGGTACGGTTCTGCTGACTGTCGCATTCGACGATGCCGCCATGGGCGCCGATGATCTTGGCAACCAGTGCGAGCCCCAGGCCGGAACCGTTGGTCTTGGTGGTGATGAAAGGATCGAAGAGCAGCGGCAGCAGATCCGACGGCACGCCCGGTCCGTTGTCGTGCACGCAGAATTCCAGCGGCAGCGAGATTTTCTCGCGCGTTCCGGCGACCGACAGGCGGATGCCCGGCCTGTAGGCCGTCGTCAGCACGATCTCGCCATCGCTGCGATCGCCGATCGCTTCGGCCGCGTTCTTGATCAGGTTCAGGAACACCTGAACCAGTTGATCGCGGTTGGCATAGACGGGTGGCAAGGACGGATCGTAATTTTCTGAAAACTTGATGTGGCGGGCAAAGCCGGCCTTGGCGATCGCCTTCACATGGTCGAGCACCGAATGGATGTTCAGCGGCACGCGGTCCACCGGGCGCTCGTCGGAAAACACCTCCATGCGATCAACCAGCGAGACGATCCGGTCAGTCTCGTCGCAGATGAGGCGCGTCAGCGCTCTGTCTTCGTCATTGGCAGAGGTTTCGAGCAGCTGCGCAGCACCGCGGATGCCCGAAAGCGGGTTCTTGATTTCGTGCGCGAGCATCGAGGCAAGGCCAGTCACCGAACGCGCGGCACCGCGATGCGTGAGCTGCCTGTCAATCTTGTCGGCCATCGAGCGTTCCTGGAAGACGACGACGACGGAGCCTTGCTCGGAAAGAACCGGGGCAACATAGAGATCGACAAGCTTGTCGGCACCGAGACGCGGCGAGCTCAGGTCGACACGGTATTCATTCACTGGCGCCTTGCGTTCGCGCACCTGTTCGATCAGCGTCAGCAACGGACTGCCGAAGGGAATGAAGGCGCTGATGTTGTGACGCGCCAGGTGATTGGCGCTGGCGCCAAAAAACGATTCGGCCTCCCAGTTCGCAAAGGCGACCAGGCCGCTGGCATCGACCAGGATTACCGGATTCTGGATGGCATTCAGAACCGCCATCGACAGACCGCTCGCGGCCGCTTCGGAAACGCCCGGTTTCTCGCTCATGCGGCAATTCCTTCTGCGAGCGCCTCACCTTCCGACCTGGTCGAAGCGGCATCCAGCATCGCGGCGCGTGCCCGGTCGCGGACAAAGCGCACATCGGTCGACGTCAGGATTGCTGCCTTTTCCGTGCCTGGCATGGCAGGGGCAGCGCGATCGAGATACCAGGCGACATGCTTGCGCGCGTGCCGCAGGCCAACCTCGACGCCATAGAATTCGAGCATCATTTCGTAGTGCTCCGCAAAGATATCGGCAACCTCCGCCTGCGACGGGTGCTCGACCGCACCGGCAAGAAAGCCGATGTGCCAAGGGCGGCCCTGCGACGAGCGGCCGGCCATGACGGCATCTGCGCCCGAGCGCCGAAGGATTTCTTCGGCGTCGGCGATTGTCTCCACGTCGCCATTGGCAACCAGCGGAACAGTAATGACCTCGCGGACCGGGCGGATGGCATCCCAGTCTGCCTTGCCGTTGTAGAATTGCATGCGCGTGCGGCCGTGCACGGTGATCGCCTTGACGCCCGCCTCTTCGGCGCGCTTGGCAATCAGCGGCGCGTTGATGGAGTTCTCGTCCCAGCCGAGCCGCATCTTCAGCGTTACCGGCACATCGACCGCGTTCACGGTCGCCTCGACCAGCGACAAAGCGTGATCGGGATCACGCATGAGCGCCGAGCCGGAGTAGCCCCCCGTTACCTTCTTGGCCGGGCAGCCCATGTTGATGTCGATGATATCGGCACCATTGTCGGCGGCGATCTTGGCGGCTTCCGCCATCCAATGCGCCTCGCGACCGGCAAGCTGGACGATGTGCGGCTTGATGCCGGAATTTTTCAGCCGCGCCCAGGACTCCTGGGCATTACCGACCAGTTCGCGGCTCGCAACCATCTCGGTCACGACAAAGCCGGCGCCATAACGCCAGGCAAGCCGCCGGAACGGCAGATCGGTGACACCGGACATGGGGGCGAGCGCCACCCGGTTGCGGATTTCGATGGTCGCGATCCGAAGAGGTGACGAGAGAGCCGGAATTGGCAAATGCATATCTTTCAGGCACATGTTGGTACTGCACTATTTTTAGACATTGTTCTCGGGCTTGCCAAGCGATTTCGGCGCCTTGCGCAAAATTCCAGGCTTACAGCGCCGCGAGCCTCTCAAGACGCGCCAAGGTCACCGCAAGTTCGACCTAAGGAATTATGCAGTGCTGGCAAAGCACGCCCCTTCGCGTTACATCACGGCGAAGATAGGCGAATGCGGGACCTCATACAGAAGATGCAGCCTCAAGAACAGCTTAAGTGCGGCGTGGTGATCGTTGCAGCAGGACGCGGCGAACGTGCCGGACAATCCGCCGAAGGCCCGAAGCAGTATCGAACCATCGGCGGCCGGCCCGTTATCGCCCATACGCTTGACACTTTCGCGACATGGCCGACCGTCGGCCCAATCGTCGTCGTCATTCACCCGGATGACGAGACGCTGTTCGATGCCGCACGCAAACGGTCGGCGGCAAGTGCCGTCACTGTCGTCCATGGTGGCGCGACCCGGCAGATGTCCGTGCTCGCCGGCCTCGAAGCCCTCACAGAAATCGGCGCTCGTCATGTGATGATTCACGATGCGGTACGCCCCTTCGCCGATCATGCGCTGCTTTCGCGCTGTGCAGCGGCCCTTCGCGACGACGTCAAGGCCGTGCTGCCAGCGGTCGCGGTCGCAGACACGCTGAAGCGCGCGGGCAAGGGTAGTGTCGTGCTTGAGACTGTGCCGCGCGACGGTCTCTACGGCGCACAGACACCACAAACATTCGATCTCCAGGCCATTCTTGCTGCGCACCGGGATGCAGCCAAGAGCGGCCGCACCGATTTTACCGACGATGCCTCGATCGCCGAATGGGCGGGCCTCAAGGTCGTCCTCGTCGAGGGCACGGTCGACAACGTCAAGCTTACGCTGAGAAGGGATATCGCCATGGCCGACGAGAAACTCAATCGGACCGCCCTGCCCGATGTGCGCACGGGCAACGGTTACGACGTGCACCAGTTGATCGAAGGCGACGGCGTCACGCTCTGCGGCGTCTTCATTCCGCACACGAAGAAACTTTCCGGCCATTCCGATGCCGATGTGGCGCTGCACGCGCTGACCGACGCTCTGCTCGCCACCTGTGGTGCTGGCGACATCGGCGACCATTTTCCGCCGTCCGACCCGCAATGGAAGGGCGCGCCATCGCGCATCTTCCTGGAGCATGCTGCCAAGATCGTGCGCGAACGTGGTGGCATCATCACCAATGCTGATATCTCGCTGATCGCCGAAGCGCCGAAGGTCGGCCCGCATCGGCTGACGATGCGCGAAAAGCTCTCGGAGATGCTGGGGATTTCGCTCGACCGCTGCTCGGTCAAGGCAACGACCAATGAGCGCCTGGGTTTTGTCGGCCGCGATGAGGGCATCGCCGCCATCGCCACGGCCACCGTGGTTTACGGGAGCCTTTCGTGATGTGGCCCGCCGATATCGAAGTCAAAGCCGGTGAAATCATCGCCAAGTTTACGGCGCGGAACCTCAAGGTCGCGACCGCCGAATCCTGCACCGGCGGCCTGATCGCAGGTGCCCTGACCGAGATTTCCGGTTCATCCGCCGTCGTCGATCGTGGCTTCGTCACCTACTCCAACGAAGCGAAGGTCGCGATGCTCGGCGTCGAGACCGAGACACTTGCCGCCCACGGCGCGGTATCGCGAGAGACCGCGATCGAGATGGCACGCGGCGCCGTTTCGCATTCGGCGGCGGATTTCGCGGTTTCCGTCACAGGCGTTGCCGGCCCCAGCGGCGGATCGGCCGAAAAGCCCATTGGCCTCGTGCACCTTGCAGCATCCGGGCGAAACGGCGAGATCCTGCATCGGGAGATGCGCTATGGCGACATCGGCCGCAGCCGCATCCGGCTTGCCACCGTCCGCACCGCGTTCGCCATGCTCACGGAAATCGCTCAGGCGGAGTAGATTTTGTCGGCGCGCTTTTCGAAGGCGTCGGAGAACATGCGGAAGGCACGGTCGAACATCGAACCCATCAGAGCGCCGAGAATGCGGCTCTTGAACTCGTAATCGATGTAGAAATGCACGATCGACTGCCCCTCGCCCGACGGCTCGAAGCGCCAGCGGTTGTCGAGATACTTGAACGGCCCGTCGATGTATTTGACGTCGATGACGCGCTCGGCCTTGTTCAACAGCACCTGCGTCGTGAAAGTTTCGCGGATCGCCTTGTAGCCGACGGTCATGTCAGCCAACAGCAACACCTTGCCGTCGCGCTCCTTGCGCGAGCGCACGGTCAGCGCTTCGCAGAGCGGCAGGAACTCGGGATAGTGTTCGACATCGGCGACGAGATCGAACATCTGGTCGGCACTATGGTTGACGACGTGGTTGGTTTCGAAATGCGGCATGATCGAGAGCTAGTCGCCCCGCTTTATCTTAGCAAGTAGGAACGCCGTTTCCGCGTGCGATTTCAACACGAGAACCGGCAGGTTTGAATGACCGGCCAGTTGCGTCTCTATCTCAACCGCATCCCTGCGCTCGAAGTTCCAGATGTAGCGCAGAAAATCGAGATCGACCTTCTCCGGACAATCGTCAGCCATGTCCGGCCGGGTCTTCTTCCAATAGGTGAACCAGCGCCAGAACACCCCGCGCAGTGACACCCAGCGCGGCAGCCGCATCCATATCACCACATGGGTGCGTGGAAGGCGGAGCGGCAGGGTCTTCGGGCTGGTGCCATCCATGATCCAGCACTCGCCGGCGGCGGCCTTCGAGATCAGCGCGAGCATTTCCTGCCTCGGCCGAAGTTTCCATCCCGGCAACCAGAAGAACTCCCGGTCCATCGCCAGGTGCGGCAGGCCGAGCCGTTCGGACAGTTGAGCGGATAGCGTGCTCTTGCCGCTGCCGGAGCAGCCGACCACCAGAATGCGTTGCGCGCTTGCAAGATGCGCCGCCGCCTCGTCCCAGTTGTTCAGATATCGCGGCATCGGCGCGCCTCCTCCAGAGACAGCCGTTAGGCGATCGGACCAAATGATGCAAGCTTTGCGCGAACGGCCGGTTGTCGCCCCATACACTTCGCCAAAACAAAAACTCCGGCGCAAGCGCCGGAGTCCATGGTTCTCAAGGACCTTGCTCCGCTTTACTCAGCGGCCTGCAGCTTCTTCTCGCGCGCGGCCCTCAGGCGGGCGAAGTCGTCGCCGGCATGGTGCGATGAGCGTGTCAGCGGGCTCGAGGAAACCATGAGGAAGCCCTTGGTGTAGGCGACGGTCTCGTAGGACTTGAACTCCTCGGGGGTCACGAACGCTTCGACCTTGTGGTGCTTGCGCGTCGGCTGCAGGTATTGGCCGATCGTCAGGAAGTCGACATCCGCGGTTCTGAGGTCGTCCATCAGCTGCAGCACTTCGTTACGCTCTTCGCCGAGGCCGACCATGATGCCGGACTTGGTGAACATGGTCGGGTCCAGTTCCTTCACGCGCTGCAACAGGCGGACGGAGTGGAAATAGCGCGCACCCGGACGGACCGTCAGGTAATTGCCCGGTACGGTTTCCATGTTGTGGTTGAAGACGTCGGGCTTGGCGGCAACGACGCGTTCCAGCGCACCCGGCTTCTTCAGGAAGTCCGGCGTCAGGATTTCGATCGTCGTCGCCGGCGACGCTTCGCGGATCGCCCAGATCACCTTCTCGAAGTGCTCGGCGCCACCATCTTCCAGATCGTCGCGGTCGACAGAGGTGATGACCACGTGGCTTAGGCCCATCTGCTTGACGGCCTTGGCGATGTTGGCCGGCTCTTCCATGTCGAGCGCATTCGGCTTGCCGGTGGCGACATTGCAGAAGGCGCAGGCGCGGGTACAGATCTCGCCCATGATCATGAAGGTGGCGTGCTTCTTGTCCCAGCACTCGCCGATGTTCGGGCAGCCCGCTTCTTCACAGACCGTGACGAGCTTGTGCGAACGCACCAGCTCTCGCGTCTCCTGGTAGCCCTTGGACATCGGCGCCTTGACGCGGATCCACTCCGGCTTGCGCATCACTTCCGTATCGGGCTTGTGCGCCTTTTCCGGATGGCGGACGCGTTGCGCCCGGTCAGAGACGGCATCGAACACCGTTACCATACTGTCTTCCTCGTCGCGGTGGGCCGGCATCAGGCCGGTTGACCCATTTTCGCTCTATATAGACGGCCCGACCAGAAATGTCAGGCCGTCTTAAGCACATGCCCGACGGAAGCGCAGATGGCCCGGCAGACTATCGTTTTACGACCCGACCAGCGGCGATCAACAGGCATGCGCCGATGAAGCCGATGATCAGGTAGGCGACCCAGCCGGCATAGGCCATGCCGAAGGCCGCCAGGACAAAATTCAGCACCACCGCACCGATGATGCCGAGCACTATGTTCATGATCAGCCCCATGCTGCTGCCCATGAACTTCTCCGCGAGCCACCCGGCCAAACCGCCGACGATGATCGCAGCCAAAATACCGACGCCGTTCACGCTCATTTTGGTCTCCGTGCATTAAAAATGTTCCCATTAGCAATGCCAAAAATACACCAAAAACGCGGCCGCCGAAACTATCAGGCGTTGAGCGCGCGGCCGTATGCGTCGAGCACACTTTCTTTCATCGTCTCCGAGATCGTCGGATGCGGGAAGATCGTGTGCATTAGGTCTTCTTCGGTCGTCTCGAGGTTCATCGCGACGACAAAGCCCTGGATGAGCTCGGTGACTTCGGCGCCGACCATGTGGGCACCGAGCAGTTCGCCGGTCTTCTTGTCGAAGATCGTCTTGACCAGACCCTGGTCCTCGCCGAGCGCGATCGCCTTGCCGTTTGCGACGAAGGGGAAGCGGCCGACGCGGATGTCACGGCCGAGTTCCTTTGCCTTGGCTTCTGTGAGACCGACGGAAGCGACCTGCGGGTGGCAATAGGTGCAGCCCGGGATCTTCAGCTTGTCCATCGGGTGGACGTTCGGAAGGCCTGCGATCTTTTCGACGCAGATGACGGCCTCATGTTCGGCCTTGTGGGCGAGCATCGGCGGGCCGGCAACGTCTCCGATCGCATAAACGCCGGGAACATTGGTCTTGCCGTAGCCGTCGATGACGATGCAGCCGCGGTCGGTCTTCACGCCGAGCGTTTCGAGGCCGAGGTTCTCGATATTGCCCTGGACGCCGACAGCCGAGATCATGCGATCGGCAGTGATCTTCTCGACCTTGCCATCCTTCATCTCGACATGGGCGGTCACCGAGTTGGCAGCCTTCTCGACCTTCGTTACCTTGGCCTGAAGGTGGATCTTCATGCCCTGCTTTTCGAACTGCTTCTTGGCAATGCCCGAGATCTCGGCGTCTTCGACCGGCATTACGGTCGGCATGACTTCGACAACGGTCACGTCGACGCCCATGGTGCGATAGAAGGAGGCGAATTCGATGCCAATCGCGCCGGAGCCCATGACCAGCAGCGACTTCGGCATTTCCTCGGGCTTCATCGCCTCGAAATAGGTCCAGATGAGCTTGCCATCGGGCTCGATGCCCGGCAGCGCACGAGGACGGGCGCCGGTCGCGATGATGATGTGCTTGGCGGTGTAGGTGCCTTCGCCCTTGGTGTTCTTCGGCAGCGGCGCCTGCGGCTGGACCACCGGCTTCGTCGACTTGCCGACGACGATCTCACCCGGCTTCGTCAGCTTGGCTTCGCCCCAGATCACGTCGACCTTGTTCTTCTTCATCAGGAAGCCGACGCCGCCGTTCATGCGCTCGGCGATGCCGCGCGAACGGGCGACGATCGCCTTCAGGTCCGGCGTCACCGTGCCTTCGATCTTGATGCCATAGGCGCCCGGATGCTGGGCGTAGTGGAGAACTTCGGCGGAGCGCAGCAGCGCCTTGGTCGGGATGCAGCCCCAGTTGGAGCAGATGCCCGCCAGATGCTCGCGCTCGACGACCGCGGTCTTCAAACCAAGCTGTGCCGCACGGATGGCGGCGATATAGCCCCCCGGACCCGAACCGATGACGATGACGTCGTAATTCTCAGCCATGTGTTTCCTGCCTTTGTCTCAAGCGACTTTGCGGGTGAACAGCACCCAGTCGTGTTTCTTGCTTTCCTCAAAGAGCGGAACCGCCTCGACGCGCGCTGCCTCGCCGAAACCGTTTGCCCTGTATAGTGCCTGAGCCCTGTCATTGTGGCTCTCGGTGATCAAGCTCACCGGCGCCGATCCGGCGCGTTCGAATTCCTTTGCCAGAAGCGCTTTGCCGACCCCGCGGCCGCGCTGATGGCGATAGACGCCGAGGCTCTCGATGAACCAGTGGCCGACAACCTGCCTCTGCAGCGCCAGCAAGGGTTCCAGAACCGGATGCTTAGCGACGATCTCCAGCACTTCCGGGCCAATCGCATAGCCGACCGTCAGACCGGCAACCTCATCATCGATTTCGCCGACCAGAGCGTCGCGCCAGTTCCCCGGTCCTGGCTCTTCCCGAAGCTTGTTGCGGCCACGCTCGAAAGCCGTGTCCGCCACTCCATGGAGGACGGCGCCGTACCAGAGCCAGGAGGCAAAGCCATGCGCGGCAATATCGACGAGGATGGCAAGCTCCGCCGCCTCACGCCTTTCCGCCGGACGGATGGTGACGCCCCCCGACATTCTCAGACCCCGAGCATCATCCGCACGACCGGTTCGAGGCCGCGGCCGATGGCACGTGTATTTTCGGCATCGAGATGCACGCCATCGAGCGGCGTCGTCACCGCCACTGAGCCGGCGTCGAAGAAGCCGCAGTCGAGTTCGTCGGCGAGATCGCGATAGAGCGGTGCCAGCATCGCCGACTGTTCGACCCCGCCGGCAAACATTGCAGCAAACCCGGCATCGGCAGTTTCGCAAAGCGTCGGCGGCGCGACGATCAGAATCTCCGGGCCATCTTCGCTCTCGACAGGCCAGTCGTGCCGGCGAATGAGTTTGACCAGTCGCTGGACGCCCTTCACGGCGCCGAAGGCGGTTCCGTGGATCACCGGCTTCATGTCGTTGGTGCCGAGCAGCAGGATGATGAGATCGAGCGGGGCGTGACTGTGAAGGACCGTCGGCAGCACCTTCGCGCCATTGCGGTCGCAATCGGCGAGATGGTCGTCATAGGCCGTGGTGCGGCCGTTCAGCCCCTCGGCAATAACCTGTACATCCGATCCCAGGGCCTTCTGCAAAACGCTCGGCCAGCGATCGGTAAGCGCGTGGCGACCACCATCCGCGGCATCGTAACCCCAGGTCAGACTGTCGCCATAGCAGAGAACTGTTTTCATCGTCCGGGCCCGCCTTCGACTGCGCGACAAGCAACGGACCGGCCCGAAGGCCGGTCCTTATCCAACTCAGACCAGCATGCCCATCGGGTTTTCGATGTAGCGCTTGAAGGCTCCGAGCAGTTCGGCGCCGAGCGCACCATCGACGCAGCGGTGGTCGGTCGAGAGCGTGACGGTCATGACATTGGCGATGACCATCTGCTTGTTCTTGACGACGACGCGCTCCTCGCCGGCACCGACCGCGAGGATCGTGGCGTGCGGCGGGTTGACGACGGCGGCGAAGTTCTTGACGCCCATCATGCCCATGTTGGAGACAGCCGTGGTGCCGCCCTGGTATTCCTCGGGCTTCAGCTTGCGGTCCTTGGCGCGCTTGCCGAGGTCCTTCATCTCGTTGGAGATGGCCGACAGGCTCTTCAGCTCCGCCTGGCGGACGATCGGGGTGATCAGGCCGCCCGGGATCGACACGGCAACGCCGACATCGGCGTGCTTGTGCTTGACCATGTTGCTGTCGGTCCAGGAGACGTTCGCGTCCGGAACGTCGCGCAGCGCCAGAGCCAGAGCCTTGATCACCATGTCGTTAACCGAAAGCTTGTAGACCGGCTTGCCGTCCTTTTCGGGGGATGCGGCATTGAGCTGAGCGCGCAGCGCCAACAGCGCGTCGAGTTCGCAATCGACCGACACGTAGAAGTGCGGGATCGTCTGCTTGGATTCGACGAGGCGCTTGGCGATCGTCTTGCGCATGCCATCATGCGGCACGAGTTCGTAGGAACCCGGCTCGAACAGCTTGAGAACCGCGTCGTCCGACGGGACCTTGGCAAGCGGTGCGGCTGCAGGAGCAGCAGCGCCGGCGGCCGGTGCGGCGGCGGGCTTGGCAGCACCACCGGAAGCGGCGGCTTCGACGTCCATCTTGACGACGCGGCCATGCGGACCGGTGCCGGCCACTGCCGACAGGTCGATGCCGGCATCCTTCGCCAGGCGACGGGCCAGCGGCGAGGAGAAGACGCGTGCGCCGCCCTCAGCCTTGGCCGGCTGGGCTGCAGCCGGCGCAGCGGCAGGAGCCGCAGCCGGGACGCTCGGCGTTGCCGGCGCAGGCGCTTCCGCCTTGGCGGCAGGTGCCGGTGCTGCCGCGCCATTGCCACCCTTGGCGGCCGTGGCGACATCCTCGCCATCGGCGGCGAGCACAGCGATCAGCGCATTGACCTTGACGCCATCGGTGCCGGCGGGGACGACGATCTTGGCAACGGTGCCTTCGTCGACGGCTTCGACTTCCATCGTCGCCTTGTCGGTCTCGATCTCGGCGATCACGTCGCCGGACTTGACCTTATCGCCTTCCTTGACCAGCCACTTGGCCAGATTGCCTTCTTCCATTGTCGGGGAGAGGGCAGGCATTGTGATGTTGATAGGCATCGAAGGGCCCTCCCCTTATTTGTAGCAAACGGCTTTCACCGCATCGACAACCTCTGCGACGTTCGGAAGCGCGAGCTTCTCGAGGTTCGCGGCGTAAGGCATCGGCACATCCTTGCCGGCGATCGTCAGGATCGGGGCGTCAAGGTAGTCGAAGGCCTGCTGCATGACGCGGGTCGCGATTTCGGTGCCGACAGACGACTGCGGGTAGCCTTCTTCGACGGTGACGAGGCGGCCCGTCTTCTTGACGGATTCGATGACCGTCGGCAGGTCCATCGGGCGGATCGTACGCAGGTCGATCAACTCGACGTCGATGCCCTGGGCTTCGAGTTCGGCAACTGCCTTGACGGCGTAGGTCATGCCGATACCGAAGGAGACGATCGTTGCGTCCTTGCCGACCTTGTGGATACGAGCCTTGCCGATCGGCAGCACGAAATCGTCAAGCTTCGGCACTTCGAAGGAGTGACCGTAGAGGATTTCGTTTTCGAGGAAGATGACCGGGTTCGGATCGCGGATCGCGGCCTTGAGCAGACCCTTGGCGTCAGCGGCCGTGTAGGGCATGACGACCTTGAGGCCGGGGATATGGCTGTACCAGGCGGCGTAGCACTGCGAGTGCTGTGCGGCCACGCGGGCCGCGGCACCGCTCGGGCCGCGGAAGACGATCGGAGCGCCCATCTGGCCGCCGGACATGTAGAGCGTCTTGGCAGCGGAGTTGATGATCTGGTCGATCGCCTGCATGGCGAAGTTGAAGGTCATGAACTCGACGATCGGGCGAAGGCCGGTCATGGCAGCGCCGACGCCGACGCCGGCAAAGCCGTGCTCGGTGATCGGGGTGTCGATGACACGGCGGGCGCCGAATTCCTGCAGCAGACCTTGCGTGATCTTGTAGGCGCCCTGGTATTCGGCGACTTCTTCACCCATGACGAAGACATCGTCGCTGGCGCGCATTTCTTCGGCCATGGCGTCGCGAAGCGCTTCGCGGACGGTCATCGTCACCATTTCGGTGCCGGCCGGGATGGCCGGATCGGCAGCGACTTCGACCTTCGGCTGGGCAGCGACCGGAGCCGATGCGGCAGCAGCCGGGGCTTCGGCGGCGGCGGCCTTTGGAGCTTCGGCCTTCGGAGCGGCGATGTCGCCAGCGCCTTCGCCATCCTGCAGCAGCACGGCGATCGGCGTGTTGACCTTGACGCCTTCGGTGCCGGCGGCGATCAGCAGCTTGCCGATCGTGCCTTCATCGACGGCTTCGACTTCCATCGTTGCCTTGTCGGTCTCGATCTCGGCGATGACATCGCCGGAGGACACCTTGTCCCCCTCGTTCTTCAGCCATTTCGAGAGCGTGCCTTCCCCCATGGTCGGGGAAAGGGCGGGCATAAGAATTTCTACTGGCATGTTTGTCCCTCCCCGGATCAAAGCAGGATGTCGGTGTAGAGCTCGGATGCATCCGGCTCCGGATCGGCCTGGGCAAAATCGGCGCTGTCGGCAACAATGTCGCGGACATCCTTGTCGATCTGCTTCAGCTCGTCCTCGTTCGCCCAACCCTTTTCGGTCAGACGTGCCTTCACCTGCTCGATCGGGTCATGCTCCGAGCGCATCTTCTGCACTTCGTCCTTCGAGCGGTACTTCGCCGGGTCGGACATCGAGTGGCCGCGATAGCGGTAGGTCTGCATCTCAAGGATGATCGGACCCTTGCCCGAGCGGCAATGCTCAACGGCCTCGTCGCCGGCGGCCTTGACCGCACGCACGTCCATGCCGTCGACCTGGAAGCCCGGAATGTTGAAGGAGACGCCGCGCTGCGAGAAGTCGGTCTGGGCCGAAGCCCGCGAAACGGAAGTACCCATCGCGTAACGGTTGTTCTCGATCACGTAGATCACCGGCAGCTTCCAGAGCTGCGCCATGTTGAAGCTCTCGTAGACCTGGCCCTGGTTGGCCGCGCCATCACCGAAATAGGCGACGGACACATTGTCGTTGCCACGGTAGCGGTTGGCGAAAGCAAGACCGGTGCCGAGCGACACCTGCGCGCCGACGATGCCGTGACCACCGTAGAAGTGCTTTTCCTTGGAGAACATGTGCATCGAGCCGCCCTTCCCTTTGGAAAGACCGCTGCGACGACCGGTGAGTTCGGCCATGACGCCGCGGGCGCTCATGCCGCAGGCCAGCATGTGGCCATGATCACGGTAGGCGGTGATGACCTGGTCACCCTCCTTCAGCGCCATCTGCATGCCGACGACGACGGCTTCCTGGCCGATATAGAGGTGACAGAAGCCGCCGATGAAGCCCATGCCGTAGAGCTGGCCGGCCTTCTCCTCGAAACGCCGGATCAGCAGCATCTCGCGGTAGGCTTTGAGATCTTCTTCCTTGGAGAAGTCGGCGAAGGTGCCGCCGTTGAAATCTTTCTTGGCCGGCTTTGCGGCACTCTTGCGGCTGGAAACGGACGCGGATTTTCGCGGAGCCATTCGTTCCTCCCAATGGTTAGCCTTTTGCGGTTACCATAGGGAAAGAACGCGGCCACAGCAATGCCATATTTGCATGGCTCGCATTCCACGCAAGTAATTGAATTTAATTTACAAATTTCAATTAACTGAATTCAGGTTAATTCGCGGGCCGGTGGAAAATAACAATCTCATCACTTCGCGACATGTTGAGCGCGAGGCGAGCTTTTTCATCCAGCATGTCCCGTTCCAGCGACCCATCACTCATCAACTGAACCTCTTTTTCGAGGATCATTCGCTGCTTCGTGAGCTTATCCAGCCGCGCCTGCCGCTCGACGATCTGGCGATCGAATTGCTCGGTCGCCTTCAGGCCATAGCCGCCGTGGATGGAATGATAGCCGAAGTAGGAGAGAAAGGCGACCGCGATCAACGGCATCACCAGCCGACCCAGTTTCCGTTTCTTATGATGCCGTGTCCACATCCATTCACGCCCTGATACGCAATACGGAAGTCAGATTAGCGTCGATTGATTAACCGACCGTTGACCATGAATGGCAGGAAAACAGAAACCCGCCCACGCGGGAACGTGGGCGGGTTTCGTTTATCAGCGGCAGTGAGCCATGCGCGCCTGACAAGACGCACGGCGCTTTAGCAAGTGAGAGCGGGATGCGAGCGGAAAACCGCACACAGTTTCCCTATCCCGCCCTGGGATCAGCCGCGCAGGATCGAACGGCCGGCGTACTTCGCCTGCAGGCCGAGCTGCTCTTCGATACGGATCAGCTGGTTGTACTTTGCGAGCCGGTCCGAACGGGCAAGCGAGCCGGTCTTGATCTGGCCGCAGTTGGTGGCAACCGCGAGATCGGCGATCGTGGCATCTTCGGTCTCGCCCGAGCGGTGCGACATGACGGCGGTGTAGCGCGCCTTGTGCGCAGTCTCGACGGCGTCGAGCGTCTCGGAGAGCGAACCGATCTGGTTGACCTTGACGAGGATCGAATTGGCAACGCCCATCTTGATGCCGTCGCGCAGACGCGCCGAGTTGGTGACGAACAGGTCGTCGCCGACGAGCTGGCACTTGTTGCCGATGAGGTCGGTCACGGCCTTCCAGCCATCCCAGTCGTCTTCCGCCATGCCGTCTTCGATCGAGAAGATCGGGTACTTGGCAGCGAGTTCGGCCAGGTATTCGGCCATGGCGCCCGGCTCGAGCGTGCGGCCTTCGCCTTCGAGCACGTACTTGCCGTCCTTGAAGAATTCGGTTGCGGCGCAGTCGAGCGCGATGAACATGTCTTCGCCCGGCTTGTAGCCGGCCTTCTCGATCGACTTCATGATGAAGTCGAGCGCTGCCGGAGCGGACGCGAGGCCCGGTGCGAAGCCGCCTTCATCGCCGACATTGGTGTTATGGCCGTCGGCCGCAAGCTGCTTCTTCAGCGTGTGGAACACTTCCGAACCCATGCGGACCGCATCGCGCATCGTGTCGGCGCCAACAGGAACGATCATGAACTCCTGGAAGTCGATCGGGTTGTCGGCATGGGCGCCGCCATTGATGATGTTCATCATCGGAACCGGCAGAACGTGGGCGTTCGGGCCGCCGACGTAACGATAGAGCGGCAGGCCGGCAGCCTCAGCCGCAGCCTTGGCGACGGCAAGCGACACGCCAAGGATGGCGTTGGCGCCGAGGCGCGACTTGTTCGACGTGCCGTCGAGCTCGATCATGGTCTTGTCGATCTGGATCTGATTCTCGGCATCGAGGCCGCCGATCGCTTCGAAGATCTCGCCGTTGACGGCTTCGACAGCGCGCTCGACGCCCTTGCCGAGGTAACGCGTACCACCATCGCGCAACTCGACAGCCTCATGCGCACCGGTCGAGGCGCCCGACGGGACCGCCGCACGGCCGAAGCTTCCGTCTTCCAGGTACACGTCGACCTCGACGGTCGGGTTGCCGCGGCTGTCCAGAATTTCTCGGCCGATGATGTCGATGATTGCAGTCATGATCTCTTCCCTGCTTGAGGACGGTGGGTGGTCGGGCCTGTCATACGCCAAGGCCTCGAAATTACAATGGCGCGCAATATGCAAAACCGTTCGCGCCATTGCGGTTCATGAAAATTTCACGAAGCGTCGCGCGGGCTCAGCCCTTGGCGATCGCGTCGAAGGCCAGCAGCTTTTCGAGCAGCCGCGGCATGTCCTTGAGATGCACCATGTTCGGACCGTCCGACGGGGCATTGTCCGGGTCCTCGTGTGTCTCGACGAACACGCCGGCAACGCCGACGGCAACGGCCGCACGCGCCAGGGTCTCGACGAATTCACGCTGGCCGCCCGAGGAGCCACCCTGCCCGCCCGGTTGCTGCACGGAATGGGTCGCATCGAAAACGACGGGCGCGCCGAGCGATGCCATGATCGGCAACGAGCGCATGTCGGAGACCAACGTGTTGTAGCCGAAGGAAGCGCCGCGTTCGCAAAGCATAACGTTCGGATTGCCGCTTTCGGTGAACTTCGCGAGGACGTTCTTCATGTCCCAGGGGGCGAGGAACTGACCCTTCTTGACGTTGATCGCGCGGCCGGTTTTGGCAGCGGCGACCAAAAGATCGGTCTGGCGCGACAGAAACGCGGGGATCTGCAGGATGTCGATCGTCGGAGCGACCAGAGCGCATTGCTCTTCGGTGTGGACGTCGGTCAGAACCGGAAAGCCGAACTCCTTCTTGAGGTCGGCAAAGATCTCCATGGCCTTGTCGAGGCCGATGCCGCGCTTGCCCGAAAGCGAGGTACGGTTCGCCTTGTCGAAGGAGGACTTGTAGACGAGGCCGAGGCCCAGCTTCTTGCAGAGTTCGGAAAGCGCACCCGCCATCATGAAGGCGTGTTCGCGGCTCTCCATCTGGCAGGGGCCGGCGATCAGCGACAGCTTATCGGTTTGCGCGAAGGCGACCTGGTGGGCGCCGTTGCCGACTACTACTCTGGCATTGGTTTTCATCATCAAGCTCCAAAAGCGAAGATCACCCCTTGCCCCGGCATTTCGGGAACAATGAGGCGTCCGCCCATTTCTGCAAATTCGATATCGTTGTCAGCAAAGAGCGCGCGTGTCGCCTCGAGATCGGCGACGCGGAAGACGACGGCGCGTCCACGCAGGCCGCGTTCGGCTTCGCGCACCGAGCGACCGAAGAAAGCTTCCATGCCAGCTGCATTCAGCACCGAAATCTTGGCGTTCGTGGCCGAGATATCCATGCCGAAGGAGTGCGCAGCGACTTCGCGTTCGTCGACGGCCTCCTGCAGGAGATACTGAAAATCGGTCGGGTTGGCTTCCGACAGAACCACTTCGGCGATGCCGGTCACGCCGTTTTGATGCCGCTCCAGCGCTGCCCGGTCTGTGGGTAGTGCCCGGACGCGCTGACAGTTGAAGAGGAAGAAATCCGGCGCACGCAGATCGGCCGCAAATGCAAGGCGGAAGGAACCCAATCCTTCTCGGCCATCCGGCAGTTTCATCGGCCGAGAGAACTCCAGCATGTCGCCGCCCGAGACGCCGTGCGCACGGAAGCGAATGTGATCGCTTGCCGCATCCTCGGTGCCGAAAACCAGGGCCGAAAGACCTTCTGGTCCCTGACGAAAGCGGAAGGCCTGATCGCGGGCGACAAAGGCATTGCCCGCGAGGGCGGCGGCTTCGCATTCCTCGCGGGAGGCGACGGCCAATGGTTCGAGATAGGTGCCATCGGAAAAGAAGACGCAGGCATTCTCAGTGCCAAAAGGATGGCGCGCATCCTCAGCGACAGTAAAGCCGAGATCGGAAAAACGGCGCCGCGCCTGCGTAAGCGTATCCACCGGCAGCACGAGGTGATCGAGCGGGCGGGTGGTGCGCTTGGAGAGGCTCATGGCGTTTTCCCTGATGGTTCGCCGCTGTTTGCAACTTTTGGCCGGCGATTGCAAGCCGAGTCGCGGCCAGGGAGCCGATTGGCCGTGTGAGCCCGAAAACTGGCCGCAGGCAAGAACACTCCGCGCCGGGCCGCGCCCGTCGCGGAATTACGCTTGCCCGCAGGTGTCGGGCCGCCAGAGCGTCAGTAGTAGCCCGGAGCCGCCGTGGAGTTGGCCGTATTTCCCGCGCCGAGACCGGGGGCGAACGTTTGGGGCTGCGCGTAGGTCGTATTGCTCGAGGAGGTGGTGGAGGCACAGCCCGAAAGCCCCAGCACGATCGCCAACGGCATAACCAACAAAGCGATGAAGCGCATGCGTATTGACCCTTTCCAGTTTCGCTGACGAACATAAAAGAATGAAACCAGCGGTTTGGCGAGTACGTAACAGTAACGCGACGTAACAAGTCACAATGATCGGCATGCAGCCTGCCCGAAAACGCAACCGCGGGTTATCGCGGACGCCGCGATTGCTCTGTTCCTCCTGTGCACGCCACAAGACGCGCACCGTTCGCGCCCCTATGTCAGAGGCCGAGATCGCTCTTGATGGCGCAGGTGGCGATGAAGGTCGGCACGAACCTGTCTATCAGAAAACGGGGCGATGGCTGCCAGTCTTCGTGAAAGCCGGCGAGCACGAAGCCTGCTTGCAATTGCCCGTCGATCTGCGCGGCAAGGCTGTGCCCGAACACCAGCGCTTCACCGCGACCGATCTTGGCTTGCACCGCATCGGCAGCCAGATGTTCGGCTTCCGCAAAGGGCAGCGCATAGACGGGGCGAATGAGGCCCTTCTCCGCATAGCCCGGGTCCCGGTCGCCAACGAAAACAATCGGGTTGTAGAAGCTCGCGAGCAGGCGTCCACCGGTCTTGAGCACGCGATTGCATTCCCGCCAAACCGGCTGGAGATCCGGAACGTAGAGATTCGATATCGGGTGAAAGACAATGTCGAAGGCTTCGTCCGCAAAGACCGCGAGGTCGCGCATGTCCCCCTGTACCGCTGCCAGCGACAGGCCCTCGTGTTCGGCCACAAGCCGGTCCTGGGTGAGCTGCCCCTCGGAGATGTCGAAGACGGTGACCTCGGCACCTGCCGCCGCCAGAATTGGCCCCTGCTGGCCGCCCGCCGAGGCCAGGCACAGGATCTTCTTGCCGCGGATGTCGGGTAGCCAGCCCTTCGGCAGATCGCCAGGCGTCAGCCGCGCCTGCCATTGCCCGGCACGGGCCGCAGCGATCATCTCCGGCGTCACCGGCCGCGACCACTCGCAGTGTTCACTCGCTTGCCTGTCCCAGGCCTGGCGGTTGTGATCGATGATATCGAGATTGGATTTACCTTGCATGTTCGGTCCCTGGAAACGTGTCCAAATGTGACCGCTCACGAACGGGGGCGCAGGCACGGAATGCCTCGGCGTCTGACCGCCAATGCGGGTCTAGCAATGCCATCGTCCATCCCCTTCGCGAGCGAAGTTGAGGCGAATTCGGTTTTCACCGGGCATTACTGGCGCATCGGACGAGGCTCCTCATGTTGTAAGCGCAGGCTAGCGGCAGGGTTGCAGTTGGTCAACGTTGGCTCTGCGACCGGCTGTGGCGAGGCGTCGCATCGTCTTGCGTTCGATCCCTTCACAACGACGGCGAATATCCGGAGCGCCTGGTCCGTTATCACCTTGCTTGTGATTTCAACCGCTTGAGAAGCGGACGCAATCGCGTAATGTTGGTCGATGCAGCCTGGGGTTACGCTAGGCGCAGGCTGAGGGGCAGCACTTGATCTTATTGTTGCAAGGCATGAAACCCATCCGGACATGGCCCATACGCTCCGCAGGGTGCGTCGGAGTACCGGCCCGTTTCCAATCCGAGCACGAATTCGCATGATCCGCGAGATAATGGCCAAGCTGGCCTCCATCGCCATCATGATGTTTGCGCGCGCAATGACCGCGGCGCGCGCCATCTGGCATGAGACCGGCCTGCCGCCGAAACAGAGCATCTACTTCGCCAATCATTCCAGCCACGGCGATTTCGTCCTGATCTGGGCGGTTTTGCCGCCCTGGCTGCGGGAGCGCACGCGGCCGGTGGCCGGGGCAGAATATTGGTTGAAATCGAAGCTCTCTGCCTTCATCGGCCGTGACGTGTTCGACGCGGTCCTGATCGAGCGCGACGCGACGGCCCGCACCCAGGATCCGGTCGAGCAAATGACGGCCGTCCTCAACGACGGCTCGTCGCTGATTCTCTTTCCCGAGGGAACGCGCAACCAGACCGAGGCGCGCCTGTTGCCTTTCAAGAGCGGGCTCTATCACCTTGCCTGCAAGCGGCCGGATGTGGCGCTCGTCCCCGTCTGGATCAACAATCTCAACCGCGTGATGCCGAAGGGGGAGTTCGTGCCGATCCCGCTCATCTGTACCGTAACCTTCGGCGAACCGATGCACCTCAAGGCGCAGGAGACCAAGGACGAATTCATCGCCCGCGTCGAGGTCGCCCTGCTCTCGCTCGCTCCCTCTTCAACGGAAGACAATGCATGAGCACGGCAAGCCTGGACATGCTCAAACTGCTTCTCGGTGTCGGCGGCATTCTCGTGCTCGCGTCGAGCATCGGCTACGTGCTCAAGCAGAAGCTTTCGCCGGACGGATCTAACGGCGCAATCGAGAACCTCAACGCTCGCATCAAGGCGTGGTGGGCGATGGTGGTACTCATCGCTATCGCCTTTGTCGCCGGTCGGGTCGGCGTGCTCCTGCTCTTTGCCTTCTGCTCTTTCGCGGCACTGCGCGAATTCATCACGCTCATCAATACGCGACGTGGCGATCACTGGGCAATCGCTGCCGCTTTCTTCGTCGTGCTGCCGATCAACTACTTTCTGCTGTGGGCCGAGCAATACGGCATCTATTCGATCTTCGTGCCGGTCTATGCTTTCCTGCTGATGCCGATCGTCGCGGTTCTGCGCGGTGATACGCGTGATTTCCTTCTGCGGATCTCCGAGGTGCAATGGGCGCTGATGATCTGCGTCTTCTGCGCCTCGCACGTGCCGGCGTTGCTGACGTTGCAGATCCCAGGCTATGATGGCCGCAACGTTCTCTTGATCGCCTTCCTGGTCATCGTCGTTCAGTCCAGCGACGTGCTGCAATATGTCTGGGGCAAGCTCTTCGGACGCACCAAGATCGCACCGAC
The DNA here is from genome assembly GCF_016652895.1 of Ensifer sp. SSB1. Lineage (NCBI taxonomy): Bacteria > Pseudomonadati > Pseudomonadota > Alphaproteobacteria > Hyphomicrobiales > Rhizobiaceae > Ensifer > Ensifer sp. SSB1. Next base: position 10,864 of record NZ_JAEPRP010000024.1, on the reverse strand, counting down.
CCTTTCGCCCTCGAAGACCGTCGAAGGGTTTGTCGGCGGGGTCGCAAGCGCCACCCTGATCGGTGCGTCGCTCTGGTGGATTACGCCGTTTACGCCGATGCAAGCGGCTGTGATGTCGCTCATCATCACCTTGATGGGCTTCTTTGGCGGGCTCGTGATGTCGGCGATCAAGCGCGACCGCGGCGTCAAGGACTGGGGTCACCTGATCGAGGGCCATGGCGGACTGATCGACCGGCTGGATTCCGTCGTCTTTTCGGCGCCGATCTTCTTCCATCTGACGCGTTACTGGTGGTCACTGACATGACCTCAAAGCTGAGGGGATTGGCATCAAGCGGCGTGGTGCATGTGGCATTTGCGTTTTTTGCCATGGGTGGCTGGGCGCTCTTCGCCAATCGCCATCATCCGATGCCGAAGCCGGTTGTTGCCAGCGTCGTCCAGGGTACGCTTTCGGCCCTGCTGACGCTCTATCTCAAGACGGCGATCGACGTGCTTTACAGTCGGTTCAGCGGCGCGACGCGGTTGGTCCTGCCGCCACTCCTCGCCTGCCTTGGTTCGTCAGCAGTCCTCATCGCGATCCACGCAGCAAGCGGCACGCCCGAGATCCTGAAAACGATCGCGCTGCCGCTCACGGTTTCGACCACCTACGCCGCCATCTACAACTATTCCATCAGCCGAGGCGAACATGACCGGGACCGGTGACCGCAGGCCACTCGCAAGCCGCAACACCCGCTGGGCGCAGGCGATCGCGCGGCGCCTGGCCTCGATGAGCGTCACGCCCAACCAGATCTCGCAGGCCAGCATGCTAGCCGCGGCCTTGGCCGGGCTCGCCTTCTGGCTGACGGGGGAAACGCAGGATGGGGCAAGAGTCGCGCTGTTCATCGCCGCAGCCCTCTTCTGCCAGGGGCGCCTGCTCTGCAATCTCTTCGACGGCATGGTCGCCGTCGAGGGTGGCAAGGGCGAAGCCGATGGTCCTTTCTGGAACGAATTTCCGGACCGTGTCGCCGATGTCTTCATCTTCGTCGGCGCCGGATTCGGGATCGGCGTGCCTGCCCTTGGTTTCGCTGCAGCTACTTTCGCCGTACTGACGGCCTATGTGCGCGAACTTGGCCGAGCCAATGGCGCTCCGAGTGATTTCTCCGGCCCGATGGCCAAGCAGCACCGCATGGCGACAATGACGCTGGCTGCGGTTCTTTCGTCTCTTGAAGGCCTCTGGCTTGGCGACGGCGAAGTCCTCTGGGCCGCGTTGCTCTTGATCTCGATCGGCGCTGCACTGACCGCACTTCTGCGTGCCCGCCGGCAAATCGCCTGGCTCCGGCAGAATACCAGCCACAAAGGCTGACCGTCCCCATCCACCGTAACTGAAAGGCTCCCGCGCGCTAAACCCCCGGGCGCGACTTGACGTCTCATTGCTCCAATTACTAGATTGACTAGTCGATTTAATAAATAGAACACTCGCCCAAGCTGAGCGGGGCTCCCCTGTCCCTGCTGGCGATTGAGACGTTCATTTTCACAAAACGGCGCTGTTTCAACTGGTTATGGCGCACCCTTCCAGCGCCTGCCGCTACGGAGAACTCGAATGACCACCCCGGATCGCATCGACGATGTCGACGCATTGCGCGGCTTTGCACTGCTCGGAATCCTTCTCGTCAACAGCATGGCCTTCGCCTCCGCGTTCTATGGACTGGAGCTCGCCGATCCGGCCTTCGGCGGCATCGCCGACCGCGCCGTCCATCTGGTGATCGCGCTGTTCTTCGAGATGAAGTTCTACCTCTTGTTCTCGTTCCTGTTCGGCTACAGCTTCACGCTGCAGATGCGCTCGGCGGAAAAATCCGGCGAAGCTTTCGTGCCCCGGCTCTTGCGTCGGCAGACCGGCCTTTGGCTGATCGGTATTGCCCATGCGGTTCTGCTCTTCCATGGCGACATTCTCACCACCTATGCCGTGCTCGGCGTCGTGCTGCTGACACTACGGAACCGAAGCGATGCCGCCCTCTTCCGCCTGGCGAAATGGCTGATCATTCTCATTGCTGTAGCATGGGGTGCGCTCGGTGTGCTCGCTACGCTGGGGCCGATGCCGCTCGACCGGTCCGCGATCCTTGCTGCGGCCGAGGCGACAGAACTTGCCTTTCAAGGCGACTGGCAAGCTATCATCGGCCAGCACCTGACGGAGCTCTCGTCAGTCTGGGTGATCCTTGGCCTGCTGCAGGCGCCGTGTGCGCTTGCGATGTTCGCGCTCGGCCTGATCGCGGGGCGCCGCAAGACGCTGGCGCGACCGGAGGAAAACCGCCCACTCTTCCAACGGCTGCTTCGCGCCGGCCTGTGGATCGGACTGCCCGGCGCCATCGTCTATGCCTATGCCAGCGTCGAGCTGATCGATTCGCCCGTCGCCATCATCGGTCTTTCGATTGGACTGATCACCGGCCCGTTCCTGACCGGCTCCTATGTCGGCGGCATGATGCTGTTCTTCGGAACGACGGCCGGGCAGCGCCTGCGCACCCTGCTGGCGCCAGCCGGCCGTATGGCGCTTTCCAACTACCTCATGCAGTCACTGGTCGCGGCTCTGATCTTCCATGGGTACGGGCTTGGCCTCATCGGCCAGGTCTCGCCCTTGGCAACGGTGTTGATTGCGCTTGCAATCTTCACGGCCCAGCTTTTCACCAGCCGCTGATGGATGGCGCGCTACGCTTACGGCCCGCTCGAATGGGTACTGCGCTTCATCACCATCTGGCGGGCGCCGCAATGAGCAATCTCTGACTGGTCGCACCAGGAACTCCGCGCACCAGCACATATGAAAAAGGCCGGTCTCGCGACCGGCCTTTCTTGTTTGATGCAATCTCGACTTAGACGAGACGGGATTGTTCCAGCGCCGCTTCGATGAAGCTCGCAAACAGCGGATGCGGGTCGAGCGGGCGCGACTTCAGTTCCGGATGGTACTGGACGCCGATGAACCACGGATGATCCGGGTACTCGACCGTTTCCGGCAGCACGCCGTCCGGTGACATGCCGGAGAAGACGAGGCCGCAGGATTCCAGGCGATCCTTGTAGTCGACATTGACTTCATAGCGGTGACGGTGACGCTCGAAAATATCGGTCGAACCGTAGATCTCGGCAATCTTCGTGTTGCTCTTGAGCGACGCACGGTAGGCGCCGAGGCGCATGGTACCACCGAGATTGCCGGAAGCCGAACGCTTCTCGAGTTCGTTGCCCTTCACCCACTCGGTCATGAGGCCGACAACCGGCTCCTTGGTCGGGCCGAATTCGGTGGACGACGCCTTCTCGATACCGGCGAGATTGCGGGCAGCTTCCACGACCGCCATCTGCATGCCGAAGCAGATGCCGAAGTAAGGCACCTTGCGCTCGCGGGCAAAGCGCGCCGCGTTGATCTTGCCCTCGGAGCCACGCTCGCCGAAACCGCCGGGAACGAGGATGCCATGGACCTTCTCGAGATAGGGTGCCGGGTCCTCCTTCTCGAAGACTTCCGATTCGATCCACTCAAGCTTGACCTTCACCCGGTTGGCGATGCCACCGTGGTAGAGCGCTTCGATCAGCGACTTGTAGGCATCCTTGAGACCCGTGTACTTGCCGACGATTGCGATCGTGACTTCGCCTTCTGGCGTACGGATCCGATCGGCAACGCGTTCCCAGGCTTCCATGCGCGGCTTCGGCGCCGGCTCGATGCCGAAGGCTGCTAGCACCTCGTTGTCGAGGCCTTCCTTGTGGTAGGCGATCGGAACGTCATAGATCGAGGCGACGTCGAGCGCCTGGATAACCGCCGACTGGCGAACGTTGCAGAACAGCGAGAGCTTGCGGCGTTCGGCTTCCGGAATTTCGCGATCCGCGCGAACGAGCAGGATATCGGGATGAATGCCGAGCGCCTGCAGTTCCTTGACCGAATGCTGCGTCGGCTTGGTCTTGAGTTCGCCTGCCGCAGGAATATACGGCATCAGCGTCAGGTGGACGTAGACGGCGGTGCCGCGCGGCAGGTCATTGCCGAGCTGGCGGATCGCCTCCATGAACGGCATCGCCTCGATATCGCCGACCGTGCCGCCGATTTCGCAGAGTACGAAATCGTAGTCGTCGTTGCCTTCGGTGACGAAGTTCTTGATTTCGTTGGTGACGTGCGGGATCACCTGAACGGTTGCGCCGAGATAGTCGCCGCGGCGTTCCTTGTCGATGATGTTCTTGTAGATCCGGCCCGTGGTGATGTTGTCGGTCTTCGTCGCCGAACGCCCCGTGAAGCGTTCATAGTGGCCGAGATCGAGATCTGTCTCCGCGCCATCGTCGGTTACGAAAACCTCACCGTGCTGGGTCGGGCTCATAGTGCCCGGGTCAACGTTGAGGTAGGGGTCGAGCTTGCGCAGTCTCACCCGGTAGCCACGCGCCTGCAGCAGTGCTCCGAGAGCCGCTGCAGCGATGCCTTTTCCGAGGGAGGAAACCACGCCGCCAGTGATGAATACATATCGCGCCATGGGAGTCACCGGATACCTTTTCACAAATGATTCCGCCACCGAAAAATTCATGTTCCAGAACTTTTCGTCTTTGGATGGAGGCAGATTTCACACAAAACAAAACCGGCGGATGAAACATCCGCCGGCGGGTTCTTCTGAATTGCGACCTTATTGGCCGCTGGGAACTTGCGATCCCGAGTTGTTGTTGGCGGGCGTCTCAGTCGTTGCGCCGCCTGCCGGAGCTTCGCCGGATGTTGCCGGTGCGGCCGAGGGAACGCCGTTGCCTGTCGCAGCGCCATTGCCGGCTGCCGGGGCAGTTGCGGGTTGCTGCTGCGCGGCGCCGCCGGCCGGAGCCTGGGTGTTGCCGCCGCCGAGCGAATCGAGAACACCGCCGCCGTTCGAGCTGGTGCCCGGGATCCGGTCGAGGATATCGGTTGCCTGCGGCTGGTAGCGCGCCAGAATGCCCATGGCAATTGCGAGGACGAAGAACAGCGCGGCAAGGATTGCCGTCGTGCGAGTCAGAGCATTGGCCGTGCCACGCGCGGACATGAAGCCCGAGCCGCCGCCGATGCCGAGGCCGCCGCCTTCGGAACGCTGAATGAGAACGACGCCGATCAGGGCGACGACGACCATGAGATAGATGACGAGTAGTACGGTCTGCATCAGCTTCCAGTCCTGCCCTTTGGGCACACGAATCAAACCATGCGCCAACTCGGCATGGCCGGGCGCAATTTTCGCGCCTCTTTATACCATGCCGTGCGCCATTCCAAGCCCCCGCCCGGTGCTCCGGGCAATCAGGCCGTCAATTCTTCATAAGCCCGGTAGATGGCGAGGAAGTCTTCCGCTTTCAAGCTCGCACCACCAATCAGCGCGCCATCGACATTGGCCACACCCATCAGTTCCTTCGCATTGGAAGGCTTGACCGAGCCGCCATAGAGGATACGCATTTTGGCGCCAGCGTCGGCAAAGCGCGAAACGAGCTCCTTGCGCATGAAGGCATGCGCGTCCTCGACGTCGGCCACGGTCGGGGTCAGGCCCGTGCCGATCGCCCAGACGGGTTCGTAGGCAATGACCGTATTTTCGGCAGTCGCGGCATCCGGCAGGCTCTCGGCGAGCTGGCGCTTCAGAACGTCCAGGGTCTTGCCCGCCTTTCGCTCGTCGCCCGTTTCGCCGATGCAGACAATGGCCACGAGCTCGGCGGCATGGGCCGCTTCGGTCTTCGCGCGAACCAGAGCATCGCTTTCAGCGTGGTCAGTACGACGCTCGGAATGGCCAACAATGACGTGAGTGCCGAAGCAATCGGCGATCATTTCAGCTGAAACGTCGCCGGTGTGTGCGCCCGACTGCTTCTGATGGCAATCCTGCGCGCCAATCATCAGCGGGCTGTCGTCGCAAAGCGCCGTCGCCACGTACAGCAGGGTTGCCGGCGGGCAGATCAGCGTCTCGACCTTGGCGGAAAGTTCGCCCTTGACCCCTTCGGCCATCGCCTTGATCTGGTCCAGCGAGGCGCGGGTTCCGTTCATCTTCCAGTTGCCGGCGACGAGCGGGCGGATATCGGGCGTCATGCAATTTCCTCCGGATGCTTTTCTCCGGAAGCGGCCTAGCAAATGCGGCCGGCAATTAAAAGCGCTGGCGGTGATTATTCCCTGGCAGCGGGACAAGTTGCCCTGCCCCGCCGCGAGCAATTGTCAGGCGTTGCGCACCATGTCGATCACCGCAAACGGCAATCCTTCGTCGTCGGTCTCCTTGCGCGCGGTTTCGACGAAACCGCGGCGACGGTAGAAGTCGACGGCAGCTTGATTGTCCGCATAGACGCTGACTTCGAGCTGCCCTAGACGGGCCGCCGCATCCTCGACAAGGGCGCGACCGATGCCCGAACCGCGGATATCCGGATCGACGAACAGCCCGCCGATGAAGCTCTCGATCAGCCCAATGAAGCCCACGACCTTGCCGTCGATCTCGGCGACCCAGTTGTCGGCCATCGGCAGATAGGTGTCCCGCACCACCTGCTGTTGCTCGACAAGGCGGGCTTCTCCGAGAAACGGATGACCGATGCGCGAAGCGGCGAGCCAGATTGCGAGTAGCCGGTCGCCCTCCTCCGGGCGCCAGGGCCGAATGGTCATGGGCGCGGCGCTCGCCACTGCCCTGCCTCCTGCTTCCGACCCCGGCTTCGACGCCGCAATCGCATACATCAAGGGCAGGCTTGGCATGGTCGCAGGCGGCGCCATGCGTCGGCCACCGAGATCACGCATGCCTTCGAAGCCGACCCAGCCGTTGGAATAGGGATACTCCGTCAGGCGCTCGACCCTGAGACCGGCATCGATGAGCGCCTGGATCACATCCGCAATCCCCCAGTTGAACTCGAAGGAAGGATGTGGATTGGTGAAGCCCACCACACCCTGCTGATAGCCGGCAGCGGCAAGACCGGCGCCGGAATCCGCGACATAGTCGCCGACGCCAGTCTCTGCGACCGGTTCCCTCGGCGCATAGTCATAATGCAGCTGCCAACTCGGGCCGAAGACCATCGCGAAGGGATGGAACTCGATGAAGGCGAAACGACCGCCCGGCCTCAGCACGTCGGCTATACCGCGCGCCCAGATGCCGAGATCCGACAGCCAGCAGATCGTGCCGTAGGACGCAAAGACCCGGTCAAACCGACGCCCGCTCGCCCGCGCGCCATCGAACCACTGGAACAGGTCGGCGCGCTCGAAGCGGGCAGCAATCCCGCTTTCCTCGGAGAGCCGGGTCGCAAAGGCGATCGCTTCGTCCGAGATATCGACGCCGGTGACCCTGGCGCCGAGACGCGCAAGGCTCAGGCTGTCTTGGCCAGAGTTGCATTGAAGATGCAGGAGGTCCAGCCCGGTCATATCGCCGAGCAGCTCGATTTCTTCCGGATAGAGCGTCGAGCCGCCGGCGCGAAAGAAGGCCGCCTGATCGCCCTTGTGGCTGTTGTGTGCGACCGTCGCAGCATTCCAGGAGAGGCGGTTGGCCTCGTGTAGATCGTTACTCATCGTCATACTCATGAAAATCGTGTCGGCAGACATGAAGCCGGCGCCCATGTCTGCACTGTCTTAAAATTTCAGCACGGCCTCAAGCTCGTCGTCATAGTGCTCGCCCGTCGGCACGAAGCCGAGGCCACGATAGAATCCTTCGGGACTGCCGGGGCCCTGTCCGTAACTCGTGTAGAGTTCGTGAAGACCGCGCGCTTTCAGATCGCGCACCACAAGGGCGATCACCTGCTTGCCAAACCCCTTGCCCTGGAACGGGCGGGCAATCATGAACCGCCAGAGATAGACCCCCGGGCAATCGATACCGTCGTCCCAGTCGGATCCTTCATGCAGCATGATGAAGCCGACAAGCGTTTCCTCCGCGTAGATCGCGCGGAACCAGGCGTTCTCGGAAAAATGCGCCTCGGCGATCGAGGTGCCGTTGTCCGCCACCATGTCGCGTTGCTCGTCGCTCAGCGTTTCGCTGAGCTCGCAAACGTCGCAGACGGTCAGGGCTGAAATGCGCCGAAGGGTAATTTCGGCATCAGACGGCAATACGGTTTCACTCATTGGAAACTCCTAAGAAAATCAAAATGTAAAAAAGAGCCGGAACCAGAACGGTCGACTTCGAATCACCCGCTAAAGGGGCAATCGGCACCTAAAATGAAATCATGGCGAGAAAACGCCTGACCGTTCGCGATCGCGAACGCCGTCATATTCCGGTTTGCAGTGGTCCTGGCCCTGGCCTAGGAAGCCAACGTCACTTCGGCCGACCGGCGGACGGCCGCGTTCCGCCGTTTTCCAGGCCGGCGATCGCCGCGTGAACGTCGGCCTCCAGATCCTCGTCGAATTGTTCGAAGATGGCATCGCCGATCAAGCCGTGAACCTCGCGGAGATAAGGGGCGGCCGCCTCGCCTTCGCCAAGCGCGAGATACGAGCGTGCGATCGACAGCGACGAAAGCGGCTGGCGCCGCTCCAGCGTCCACTCTCGGGACATGAGCGAGACGGCAATGCTCTCCCGATACTGCCCGGCATCGCAAAGTGCCGCGCCGTAACCGCTCTTGATCCAGTAATACATGTCCGTAAATGCGAGGTGGGCATCGGCCGGGTCGGATGCCAGACGCCAGGCATCGTTCGCCTCACCATATTTGCCTTCGGTTCCAAGGCGGTTACCCGTGCGAGCCTGCTCATAAGCCTCCCGCTCGTGCGGACTCATTGGTGTCGTTTTTTTCTTCGTCATGTACGCCAGCCCAACTGCTCCCGGGAACAACCCCTCCGTGTCCCCTTCCACCGCAAGTGGACCACAGCTTGCCGACATCAACAAGATCGCAGTGCAATTTTACGGTATTATCGGCGAATAAAAGCATGGGCTCATGGGTCTCACCGCCGTAACCGAGTTGTAGCCACCGGGCTGGCGACCACGGAGACGATCATGTTGCGCAACGACAAAGCCGGGTTTGGCTGGGTCACCATCGCCCTTCATTGGACGATTGCGGCGATCATCCTTACCTTGCTTGCCCTCGGCATCATCATGCGCCGGCTACCGATCGATCCGGCGCTCCAGTTTTCGCTGTACCAGTGGCACAAATCGCTGGGCTTCACCGCGCTTGGCCTCGCGGCCGTCCGCGGGCTCTGGCACATGGTTGAGCTTCGTCCGAAGCCGCCAGAAGGTCTAAGCGCACTCGAACAGCGCGCCGGAAGCGTCACCCATATCGTGCTCATGGGGCTTGCGCTCGCTGTCCCGCTTGCCGGCTGGGCGGTCGCATCAACCTCGACGCTCAACATCCCAAGCTTCTATTTCGACTGGTTCGTCATACCGCATCTGCCGATGGCGAAATCGGCACCGGCCGAGGATTTCTGGACGCTCGTCCATATGACGCTCGCCTATCTGCTCTTCGCCTTCGTCACGCTTCACGTATTGGCCGCGCTCTACCACCACTTTGCGCGGCGGGACGACGTCCTCGTCCGCATGCTGCCAGCCGGTTCGCGCCGCCATAAACGCTCCCAAGCGGCGAGCGCCGATCCGGTTATCGCTGGAAGGAAGAAACCATGACACCGCGCCTGCAACCATCACCCAGAGCACTTGCACTCGCCCTGCTGGCGGCCATGTCCGTCAGCCCATCGCTCGCTGTCGGCGCCGCGCCAGACCTTGCGGATGCCGCCGGCAACTATGGCATTACGTCCGCGTCCCGCATCCACTTTACGGTGGCACAAGCAGGCGGTGGAGGGATCGTCGGCGACTTCGGCAAATTTTCCGGCAACTTCCGCATTGACCGCAACGATATCGACCACTCGACGGTCGAGTTCACGCTCTATCCGGAAAGCGTAAAAACGGGAGAGAAACGGATCGAGGATTTCCTGAAGTCGAGCGCCGTCTTCGACACCGCGAACTTCAGCACCGTCACCTTCCGGTCGACGAATGTGAAGCAGACCGGCCCGGATACGGCGGCGGTCGAGGGAACGCTGACGGCACGCGGCACCTCGCGAAAGGAGCGGTTTTCCGTGACGCTGCTTGACTGGAACCGCGGCTCGATTGCCTTCAACATCCGCGGCAATATCCACCGCTCACCCTACGGCATGGATGTCGGCACGCCGATCTATTCCAATGTCGTCGAATTCGACATGAACATCAAAGGGCAGAGGCACTAAGCGCCCCTGCCCCTTGCAAGACGACAGGATCGTTGCTCAGCCGATCTGGCTTCCGACGAAATCCTTGACGATCCGCACGATACCGCGGCCGAGCAGGTCGTCCAGGGCAGCGATGAACTGGTCGACATGGGCGCGCTCGCAGATCAGCGGCGGCTCAAGCCGGATGACGTTGCGATTGTATTCGGTGAAGGCGACCAGCACGTCGTAGTCGCGCAAAAGCAACGCGCCGATGAAGCCGGACAGCGAGCCCTTGAGCTTGTCGTCGAGCATCGAGACAACAGGACGCAGGACCATCGGCAGCGTCTGGCTGAAGTCCTGGAACTCCAGACCGACCATCAAGCCCTTGCCGCGCACGTCCTTGATGATCTTCGGGTACTTGTCCTTCAGCGCCTGCAGACGCTCGAGCAGGTAGTCGCCACTGTCAGCGGCGCGGTCGATCAGGTGCTCGTCGTAGAGCACGTTGATGCCTTCGATCGCCGTCACGCAAGCCTCGCCCATGCCGCCAAATGTCGCCATCGCGTGGATCATCGCGGTCTTCGGCGTGCCATAGGCCTTCATGTAGACTTCGCGGCGCGCAATCATCGCGCCGACGGCGGCCTTGCCGGCGCCGAGCGACTTGGCGAGCGCGGTGACGTCCGGCACGACGCCATAGTGCTCGAAGGCATAGAAGCGGCCGGAACGGCCGTAGCCGCACTGCACTTCATCGGCGACCCAAAGCACTCCATACTTGTCGCAGAGCGCGCGGAGTTTCTGCCAGTATTCAGCCGGTGCCTGGATGATGCC
>NZ_JAEPRP010000022.1:0-58521 GCF_016652895.1 Ensifer sp. SSB1 | reverse complement strand
CGACGTCATCGCCGCCGTGGTGCTTGGTGGCACCAGCCTCTTCGGCGGCCGTGGCGACTTCCTGCTCAATCCCGGCATGGTGCCCTATCTGGAGACGCTGCACCTGAAGGACGCCGCAGTCCTCGTGCCCGTCGTCGACGATGGCGACGATGCGCATGTCATCCTCACCCAGCGCACGGCGAGCCTGCGCAAGCATTCCGGCCAGGTCGCCTTTCCAGGCGGTGCCGTCGATCCCGAGGATCGGTCCGTCGAGGTGGCGGCGCTGCGCGAGGCGCAGGAGGAAATCGGCCTTGATCCGCGGTTCGTCGAAACCATCGGCCGGCTGCCGCATTACATGGCGATGTCCGGTTTTCGCATCACCCCGGTGCTGGCAGTGGTGAAGCCCGGCTTCGAGCTGATCGCCAATCCGGACGAGGTCGAAAGCGTCTTCGAGGTGCCGCTGTCCTTCCTGATGAACCCCGGCAATCACGCCCGTGGGCGTGGGCACTGGCAGGGCGAGGAACGTCATTTCTACCGAATGCCCTATGGCGACCACAACATCTGGGGTATCACCGCCGGCATTCTCCGCATGCTCTATGAAAGGCTTTACGCATGACTTCCGTTGCCGGCGAAGGCTGGTTTTCAGCGCCGTCTCTGCGCCGCGTTTTCGAGGTCCTGAATGTCGAGGGCGGCGAGGTCCGGGTCGTCGGCGGTGCCGTGCGCAACAGCCTGATGGGCATCCCGGCCGGCGACATCGACATGGCGACCACCTGGCGTCCGGAAGAGGTTTCCGAGCGGGCGAAAGCAGCGGGCATCAAGGTGGTGCCGACGGGCATCGACCATGGCACGGTGACGCTCGTCATCGACGGAACGCCCTACGAAGTCACGACGCTTCGTCGCGACGTGTCGACCGACGGCCGCCGCGCGGAAGTCGCCTTCGGCACCGACTGGAAGGCGGATGCCGAACGGCGGGATTTCACCATCAACGCGCTCTATGCGAACGAGCGCGGCGAGGTGTTCGACGATGTCGGCGGGCTCGCCGACATCGAGACGCGCACGCTACGCTTTATCGGCGATGCCAGCGAGCGTGTCGCCGAGGACTATCTGCGCATTCTGCGCTTCTTCCGTTTCTTCGCCCATTACGGCCAAGGCCGGCCGGATGCCGATGGCCTGCGCGCCTGCGCCAGGGCACGATCGAAACTTGTGACCCTTTCGGCCGAACGGGTCTGGGCCGAAACGAAGAAACTGCTTTCCGCCGCCGATCCCGGCCGCGCACTTTTGTGGATGCGCCAGGCCGGTGTGCTGACCGAGATTCTGCGGGAAACGGAAAAGTGGGGGATCGACGCGATCCCGGAACTCGTAGCCGCCGAGCGGGCCTTCGGTTGGGCACCGGATCCGCTCCTGCGCCTGGCTGCGATCGTGCCGCCGGACGAGCAACGGCTGGAGGCGATGGCCGAGCGTCTGCGCCTGTCGAAGGCCGAAGCCGCCTATTTCGACCGCTGGGCAAAGGCGCCGGCGATCCCCCCGGCGACCGTCGATACCGCTTTTGACCGGCTGCTCTATCGTCATGGCGTGGAAGGGATCGTCGTGCGGTTGCGGCTGGCGCTGGCAACGGCGCGGCGCAAGTCGGAAGGTGATCCGGCGTTGCTCTCGGAGACTGCGGCGCTGCGCCGGCTGTTGGCGCGCGCCGAGGCGTGGAAGCGGCCAAGCTTCCCGCTGAACGGCGGCGACGTCTTGAAGGCCGGCGTGCCAGCCGGCCCGCGCGTGGGGGAAATCCTCGGCGAACTCGAAAATCTCTGGATCGAGCGCAACTTCAATCTCGACCGGGAAAACCTCGTCGCCCGGCTTGAGGCGATGGTGCAGCCGGATTGATCGAACGGCTTGCGCCGCCTTGGCCGGACGACTTGGTTCGCACGCAGGACGGCAAGCCGCCTTGAGGACGGAAAACCGCCTCGAGGAGGGCTTAGGCCGCCTTGGATTCGTCGGTAATCCGGGCCTTGATGTTGTCGATCATATTTTCGCGGATGACGGTCTCGCCGTGCGTTTCGCGCATGTGCTCGACGACGCGGCGCACGATTTCGGCATCGTTTTCGGCGCGCGTGTGCCATTCGCAACCCGGGACGAGGGAACCGCATTCAAACAGGCGCATGGTGCTTCCTTCCCTGTGTAAGTTTGATGCGAGAGCGCGGCGCGCCGGTCGGGCGACCGCACGAGTAGAGTAGCATCAACCCCCGGGGCGGCCAATTGTTCCCGCCGACGACGCGCGAAGAAACCGTTATCGACAAGCGGGCCGATGGTGTTATGGGTTTGCGGTAACAAGAGACGCAAAGGCCCTTTTGCCCATGACCACCGTTCAATCGGAACTGATCTCCGCCATCCGGAACATTCCTGATTATCCGAAGCCGGGCGTGATGTTTCGCGATATCACCACGTTGCTCGGCAATCCGCGCGCATTTCGCCGCGCGATCGACGAACTGGTGCATCCCTATGCCGGGACCAAGATCGACAAGATCGCCGGCATCGAGGCGCGCGGCTTCATTCTTGGTGGCGCGATCGCACACCAGCTTTCCTCGGGCTTCGTGCCGATCCGCAAGAAGGGCAAGCTGCCGCACGATACCGTGCGCATAGCCTATAGCCTGGAATACGGCGTCGACGAAATGGAGATGCACAAGGATGCGATCCAGCCTGGCGAGAAGGTGATCCTCGTCGACGACCTGATCGCAACCGGCGGCACGGCGGAAGCAGCGACGAAACTGCTGAAGCAGATGGGCGCCGATATCGTCGCCGCCTGTTTTGTCATCGATCTCCCCGAACTTGGCGGACGCAAGAAGCTCGAAGCGCTCGGTGTCAATGTCCGCACGCTGATCGAATTCGAAGGCCATTGATCGGCCCCGGAACGGGTGCGGGCCTAAATCGTACCCTTTCCCTCGTCGAGCCTAGAGACGATTGATCGTACGCAACATCAGCTGGACCTCACGCTGAGTTGCCAGCGGCAGTGTTTCCACTTCCTTCTGCCAGAAGCTTTCGGCCTCCGGCGGCTCTTCTTCCCAGCTTCTGACCGATGTCTCGTTATCGTCTATGACGACACGACGGTGACCGCCGAGACGCACATATTCGTCCGCCAGTTCGCGAACATGGGTTCTTTCCATGGCTGCTCCTCCGGTCCGAGCGGTTCGCCGGCCTCAAGCCGCTGGAGATGCGGCCGAGGTGCGCAACCTTGCCTGCAGATGAGTACTCTGCGCCTGGTCAGCGGCGAATTTAAGGAGCTGAGGCAGTTCAAGGTGTTGCAGCGACACTGGCGCGTCTGAAAGACCCCGTGTGCCGGAAACTCTCGCTCCGTTCACACGAACTCGATGACCTTGCTCTCGAAGCGGATCACGGGCTCGCCATGCTGGTTGTCGCCCTCGCAAAGGATGGTGTTGATCCGCCAGCCAGGCTTCGAGGTGAGTGAGCGGCTATCGAGGAAGGTCACGAAATAGGTGACCGTGTCTCCGGCATAGACCGGCTTCAACCACTTGAGATCGCGGAAGCCGGGCGAGGGGCCGAGATTGGGTGCACGCAGGCCCTCGGCGGCAAGCCGGCGCTGCTCATTTTTCCAGAAGCGGACGAAGCACTGCATCCAGCCGGCGCAAGTGTGCCAGCCCGAAGCACAAAGGCCGCCGAACAGCGAATGCCGCGCCGCCTCTTCATCGAGATGAAAGGGCTGCGGATCGAAGTCACGGGCAAAGCGAATGATGTCCTCGGCCGTAAAGGCCAGGGTCCCGATGGCGGTCTTGCTCTTGGCCGCGTAGAATTCTTCCATCGTCATCATCAGGATCTGCCCTTCTCGCGGCAGCGGAAGAGAACGGTGCATTCGGAGACCGCTACGGGCTCACCGGCCTGGTTGGTGATTTCGTTGCGGAATTTGACGATGCCGAGATCGGGCTTCGACCTCGAACGCCGCGCCTCGAGCACGAGGCTGAAACCGTTGAGGACATCGCCGGCGATAACCGGTTTTCTCCAGTCCATGAAATCGATGCCGGGCGAGCCCTGGGACGTCGAGTTGCCCATGAAGGCATCGAGCATCATGCGCATGCCGATCGCGCTGGTGTGCCAGCCGGAGGCGGCGAGACCGCCGAGAATGCTGCGTTTTCCGGCTTCCTCGTCGAGATGCATCGGTTGCTGGTCGAACTCGCTGGCAAACGCGATCATTTCCGCCGGCTTCATTTCGACCGGCTTGTAGTCGAAGCGTCGCCCCTCGGAAAAATCTTCGAAATACAGCATGCTTGCGTTGTCCCGTCTGATTTGCTGCCGTCTACCTACTGTATAATTTCCTGAAGCGGAATCCATTTTGAGGGGCGCTGTTGCTGTGGAGTGGGGTGAATTTCCAGGTTGCGCGTGCCGGAGGTTCATGCAACCTCCTGTCTTGTCGCCGCAGTCGCTGGCGCTTGATCGAGGAGCATTCGTGACCGAACTGAACAGAGCGCTCGCCGGCGCTGCCGAAAAAGGGATCATCTCTGCACATCAGGTGCGGGATCTCGAAGTCTATCTTGCCGATCGCGGCTTCCGTTTCGGTCCGGCAGCATCAGATGCCGCAGCCGACAGGGCTGACGCCGCGCTCGATGCGCGGGCGGCCGAAGACAGCGAGCAGCCCCGATTCATCAGAGGTTTCCACGATATCCTGATCACGATCGGCGTCGTGGTCGTCCTCATCGGCCTGTGGGGCTTGACCGGTCCGCTCGCAACGCTGCCGGTCATTCTCGTGCTTGCAGAAATTCTCGTGCGGCGCCAGCGACTGGCGCTGCCCTCGGTGGTGCTGACGCTGGCGCTTGTCCACTGGGTCGCGATGACGTCGATGTGGTTCGTGGACGATCATGGGGAAGCCTGGCACCCCCTGACGTTCGGCCTGGCCTATGTTGCTGCCTTCCCGATCCCGCTGGCGCTGTTCTACTGGCGCTACCGTGTTCCGCTGGCGCTGGCCGGACTGGTCCTGTCGATCGCAATGCTCTGCGTGGTGGCGGTGCTCATCGCTTTCCAGAACGTCTTCGGTATCGACGTTGCCAACCCCGACCACGTCCTGCTCTTTCCGCTGACCCTGTTCGTGGGGGCGATGGCCGTGTTCGCGATCGCCATGCGCTACGACGTTTCGGACCCGCAGCGGCTCACCACCCGTTCGGACATCGCCTTCTGGCTGCACCTCGCAGCCGCGCCGGCTCTGCTCTATTCGCTGATGGGGCTGGTGTTCCTGGCCAACGGCGGCGCAACATGGTGGGATGGACAGGCGAGCTTCAATCAGGCCGCTTCCGCAATCGTGATCGTCGCCCTGTTCATGCTGGTCGGGCTCGTCATCGACCGCCGCGCCTTCGTCACATCAGGGCTGTTGTCGCTGGGCGGCGCGATCTGGACCGTGCTGAGCAAGACCAATGCGTCGCTCGACAGCTACGTCTTCATCGCCCTGGCGGTCGTCGGGGTGACGGTATTGTTCATCGGCATTTTCTGGCAGCGGCTGCGCCGCATGGTCATCGACCTTTTGCCGGAAACGATAACGGCGCGGTTGCATGCCGCGCCGTAGTATCAAGTCCTGATGCTCTCCGATCCCGCGCCTCGAGTGCGGGATCGGACCGACAGGCCTTACGTGTTGAAGCGGAAGTGGATGACGTCGCCGTCCTGGACGACGTATTCCTTGCCTTCGTCGCGAGCCTTGCCGGCTTCCTTGGCGCCGGTTTCGCCGCCGAGCGCGATGTAATCGTCAAACGCAATGGTATTGGCGCGGATGAAGCCGCGCTCGAAGTCGGTGTGGATGACGCCGGCCGCCTGCGGTGCCTTGGTGCCGCGCTGGATCGTCCAGGCGCGCGTTTCCTTCGGGCCGACGGTGAAGTAGGTGATGAGGTCGAGCAGCTTGTAGCCGGCACGGATCAGGCGGTCCAGACCGGCTTCTTCCAGGCCAAGCGCGCCGAGGAACTCCTTGGCTTCTTCTTCCGGCAGTTGTGCCACTTCCGACTCGATGGCAGCGGAGATCACGACGCTCTCGGCGCCTTGCGCCTTTGCCATTTCGGCAACCGCGCGGGTGTGTTCATTGCCGTCGACGGCGTCACTTTCGGCGACGTTGCAGACGTAGAGAACCGGATGGGCGGTCAGAAGGTTGAGGCCCTGCAGGATGCGCAGTTCTTCAGCGTCGAGCGTCGAAAGCAGCGTGCGGACTGGCTTGCCGTCCTGCAGAAGCTTCAGCGAGGCTTCCATGATCGGAAGCTGTGCCATCGAATCCTTGTCCTTGCCGACGGCGCGCTTGCGGGTCTGCTCGGTGCGGCGTTCCAGGCTCTCGAGGTCGGCGAGCATCAGCTCGGTCTCGATCGTCTCGGCGTCGGCGACCGGGTTGATGCGGCCTTCGACGTGGGTGATGTCGTCATCTTCGAAGCAGCGCAGCACGTGAACCACGGCGTCCACTTCGCGGATATTAGCGAGGAACTGGTTGCCGAGGCCTTCGCCCTTCGACGCGCCGCGCACCAGGCCGGCGATGTCGACGAAGGAGATGCGCGTCGGGATGATTTCCTTCGACTTTGCGATGTCGGCAAGCTTGCGCATGCGCGGGTCCGGCACTGCCACTTCGCCGGTGTTCGGCTCGATCGTGCAGAAGGGATAGTTGGCCGCTTGCGCGGTTGCCGTCTTGGTGAGCGCGTTGAAGAGCGTGGACTTGCCGACGTTCGGCAGTCCGACAATACCGCATTTGAAGCCCATGGGGTCTCGTCCGTATCTTAAAATTCCGTTGGCGTGGCTATGCGGGAAGGGCGCTCCCCGGTCAAGGGCGCAGGCCCTGTTCACGGTAAATAAGGGGCTCAGCCCGTTGAAGGCGTGCTCTTCGGGCCGCATATGCGCTCAGAATTCCGCCAGCCTTGTTGCGGCGGCAAGAAATCTGGGGAGCCCGCATTGATCGACCAGAAATTCCTGTTTCCGCGCGTCCCGGTCGCCGTCGTCGACATCGGCGATACGCTCGAGGCGCTGCTGATCCGCGCCACGTTGGAAAGCCTCGGTGCCGTCGTCACCCTGCATCTGCCGGGAACGCCGGGGGATTTCCTGACCCTCCTGGCGGGCGGCGAGCTCGTGCACCAGCATCTCATTATTTCAGGCCACGGCGACGAGAACGGCTTCGTCTTCGGCGATTATATCGAGGAAATCGACACCTCGATGCTGGTCGAAGGCAGCCTGCCGCCCGCGGTCGTCGCCCAACATGCCAGGCTCAATGGCAAGATCGTGCTTAGCACCTGCTGCGAGACCGGCGGCAAGGCCTTTGGCGACGCCTTTGTCGAAAAGGGCGGCGCGGCGCTCTATGTCGCTCCGGACGGATCGCCCGAGGGGACCGATGCGCCACTCTTCGTGCATTGCTTCTACCACGCGCTTCTTGCACGCAAGCAGACGTCCGAGGCGGCGTTGGCGCGCGTCCGCTCCTATGACGCGGCGGCAGCGATGTTCGTCGGTCATCGGCCGTACCGTTGACCGACGCCGGCGCCGTTCAATCTGCTTTTGCTTGATCGGCATCTCTGCCCGTAGGATAGTGCGGCTACAGCGCCCTGTCCTTTCGAGACGCGCCAAGGCCGCTGCAACGCTCAGATTTGCTGCATTCTGTCATCAACGGGGTGGTTCCGATGAGTGACAACGAGGTTGCCAGAAAAGTTAAAGTGAAGGTGAAGCCGAAGCTCGAACGGCCGAAGCTTTACAAGGTCATGTTGCTCAATGACGATTACACGCCGCGCGAGTTCGTCGTCGGCGTGCTCAAGGCCGTTTTCCATATGAGCGAGGAGGCCGGCTACCGGGTGATGATGACGGCGCACAAGATGGGCACTTCGGTGGTCGTCGTTTGTGTGCGCGACATCGCGGAAACCAAGGCCAAGGCGGCGACGGATCTCGCCAAGGAAGCGGGCTTTCCGCTGCTCTTCACCACCGAGCCCGAAGAATAGCGAGCGGCCCTGTGGGGATGTGTGGGGTAGCACCAGCCTGCCTTACGCTTTCTTGTGCAGCCGAAGCGGCTTGCTCGCTTCGCGCTCGATCGCGCCCTTGGCTTCGAGATCGAGCTGAACCGCCTTCAGCCACCAGCCGGCTTTTGCGCCCCCGGGGAAAAGGTCCTGCGGCAGCAACGGCAGCAGCCGTTCCTTCGCTTCCGCCACGGTCATTCCCGGCGCGGATGGCGGCAGCACCGCGAGCAGGGCTTCACGCATCGCCTCGTATTTCACCCGGTCGACGCGATATTTGTGACCGGGCGAAACGATGTTTTCGACTTCGATCTTCTCAGCCTGGGATGCCATTGGCCTCGCCTTTCACATAGTCGATCTTGGGTGCCTTGAATCCCATCGCCGCCCAGGCGGTCAAAAGCCGCCACATGAACCGACCGGAATGTGTCTTGTAGCTCGGCAGCGTGTCGGCGAACTCGACGCCGGCCCTGCGGTCCTTCGTCATCGTCCGCATTTCGAGCGGCGGCTGTTCATCCGGGGCGAAGCGCTGGTTGTAGACGCTCAGCCAGTGGCCACCCTTGAATTCCAGGAACATGGCGGCGTTGCAGCAGCTTGCGATCACCCTGCGTGTGGGCGCCTCGGGCGTCAACCGATGCTCGCGCAAGAGGTCGCTACCCCTGACGCAGCGGATCCTGTCCTTGCGGTAGAGCGCAAAGCGCGTCGAGCCGTCGGCTTCCATGACCGGTGACGCTTCGGGGAGAGCCTCGAAACGCTCGCCGGCGGTGCGGCAACTGGTGCAGTAGCAGGCGGCGCCGACGATCGGCTCGCCGACGGCTTCAAAGGCAACCAGCCCGCAGCGGCAGGCGGCAATCCGATTTCTTGCTTGTGGTTTGGCCATGACCCTCTCCCGATCGCATCTCACTAACTAGACTGGACCGTCCAGTTTGATTTGTCAATCCGACTGGCCTATCCTGGGCGGCAAGTGATTTGGTGACGTATGGCAAGGAGAGGGGGCAACATTGAGCAACGGCGCAAAGACGCGCATGGAGCGCACCCGCAAGGCGATCGTGGCTGCGGCGAGCGACCTTTTCCTGAAGCACGGCTTTCTCGGCACCAACATGGACGAGATCGCCGCGACCGCTGAAGTGTCGAAGCAGACCGTCTATTCCCATTTCCAGAGCAAGGAAGCGCTGTTTCTGGAGGTCGTGCGCAGCATGACGGGCGGGGCGGGCGACGAGTTCCAGGAGCAGGTCGCCGACCCCGATGGTGATGAGCCGATCGAGGAATTCCTGCTCGACTACGCCACGCAACTGCTGGCGATCGTGATGACGCCGCGGCTGATGCAGGTGCGTCGCCTTGTCATCGCCGAGGTCGAGCGCTTTCCGCAACTCGGCGAAGCGCTGCACGAGCGCGGACCGATGCGCTCGATCCGGCGGCTTGCCGTCGCCTTCAAGCGCTATGGCGAGAAGGGCGACATCCTGGTGAGGGATGCCGAGGTCGCCGGCGGGTTCTTCAACTGGCTGGTCATGGGCGGGCCGGTCAACGACGCCATGCTGCTTGGCGACGGCGCGATCCCGACTCCTCGGGCACTACAGGCGCATGCTGCGGAAGCGGTGCGGATCTTCCTTGCGGCCCACAAGGCGAGCTAGACGCCGATATCGGGCAGGGAATGGAGGCGCTCAGTCGCCCTTCGAGCCAAACATCTTCTTCAGCATGTCGGCCATTGGACCGGTCGTCGGCAGCTTCTTCGGCTGGGCAGAGTTGCGCGCCTGGTGGATATGCGACTGCGCACCCTGCTTCTTCGGGCCTTCGGCCTTTTCCGCTTCCGGCTTGCCGCCGGTCGCGAGCGCGATCTTGTTCAGAAGCTGGGAATCCTCGCCGCGCACCAACATGTCGGCGTTGTCGGCGATCGCGTCGAGCAGCGGCACCAGCCAGGCCTGGTCGACCTTGGCGAAATCGCCGAGCACATAAGCGTGTACCAGATCCTTGACGCCGGGGTGGCCGATGCCAAGCCGCAGGCGCCGGTAGTCCTTGCCGCAATGGGCATCCATCGACTTGATGCCGTTGTGGCCGCCGTGGCCGCCGCCAACCTTGATCCGCGCCTTGGCGGCCGGCAGGTCCAGTTCGTCATAGATGACGGTGATGTCCTTCGGCTGCAGCTTGTAGAACCGCATGGCCTCGCCGACGGCTTCGCCGGAAAGGTTCATGAAGGTCTGCGGCTTCATCAGCAGCACGCGTTCGCCGGCGATCTCGCCCTCGGCGATCTCGGCCTTGAATTTCTTCGACCAGGAGGCAAAGCGGTGGCGGCGGTGGATGACGTCGACCGCCATGAAGCCGATATTGTGCCGGTTGGCGGCGTATTTCGAACCTGGATTGCCAAGCCCTACGATGATCAGCATGTCGTCACGCGTCGATGATTTCGGGGTGGGGCCATCCAAAATCATCGTGCCCGGGGGAAGTCAACGCTTATTTCTCGGCGCGCAGGCTGGCGTTCGGCGTGAGGCCGTAGTGCTTGAAGATCTCGTCCTGGGTGCCGTTACCAATCAACCGATCCAGTTCGCGCTGCATGGCGGCGATGGTTGCCCGCGACACATCGCGGTGGCAGGCGATGCCATAGAGTTTGCCTTCGAGAACCAGTGCCGGTTCGACCGGCTTGCCTTCGGCGCGCATGCTCTGGAAGGTCTTCTCCGACGTCATCAGCAAATCGACGCGTCCGGCAATCAGCTTCTTCAGGCTGGATTCGAGATTTGCGGCATAGTCGATCTTCGGAAAGCCGTGGTCCCTGAGATAGGTTGCGGAGAAGTCCTCGCGCTGCGTGCCCACGGTGTACTGGCGTGCCGCCTCCAGTGAAACCGGCGCTATGTCGGAGCCGGCATGGCGAACCATGACCATATGATCGACCAGCAGCGGCTCGACCCATTGGAACTTCCCGTCACGTTCGGCGTCGTGGCCGGTCGTGAAAACGCAATAGGCGGGATCGGTTTCGGTGAGCATGAAGGCTCGCGCCCACGGCAGAACCTCGATCGTATAGGGCTGTTTCAGACGTTCCATGATCAGCTTGACCTGATCGACGGCAGCGCCGCTCGGACCGTTTTCGGTCGAGAAATTGTAAGGCGGATACTCCTCGGTGACGAACTTGATCGTCTGCGCCTCCGCGGTCGTGAAGAGACCGAGGAAAAATAATGGGATCAGCGCCTTCACGTGCGTTCCTCCTTTTCGCCGCATGTTGCGGTGTCCGTGCGGTATGCCCGCGTCCCGAACCTCCATCGGGATCGCGACCGCTGGCGCCGGCGTCATGCCCGCTTGTCTGCTGCCGTCGCCTTTGCTTCCGAGTCGCTTTCAAGCATCTTCAGCATGCTGTCGATCTGCATCGGTCGGCTGAAGAGATAGCCCTGGCCGCAATCGACGCCCAGCTTGCGCAGGAGCTGCCATTGCTCCTTCGTCTCGATGCCTTCGGCGACGACGGTGCAGCCCATCTGATGCGAGATGGTGCGGATGCCCTTGATCAGCATGCGGCTCTTGCGCCGGATATCGGCGGTGCCGGAACTCAGCGAACGGGTGAAGGACTGATCGACCTTGACGATATCGACCGGGAAACGGTTGAGATAGCTCAGCGACGAATAGCCGGTGCCGAAATCGTCGAGTGCGATGCGGCAGCCGAATTCGTTGAGCTGCTTCAACACGGCGTGCACTTCCGGATTGTCGAGCATGAGCACCGCTTCGGTGATCTCGACGACGATCCGGCTTGGCGAAATGTGGTGCTTCAGGAGCAGCGCTGCGAGCTTGTGCGGCAGCGTCAGCTCGAATTGCAGCGGCGAGAAGTTGACGGCCAGATAGGTGTTCTGGGTGCCGTCCAGCTCGGAGATGGCCGCCAGATGCCGGATCGCCTTTTCGAGGATGCGGTCGCCGATGCGGGCGATGGTACCGGTTTCCTCGGCGATGCCGATGATCTTGCCGGGCGGCATCAGGCCCTTTTCCGGATGGTTGAGGCGCATAAGCGCTTCAAAGCCGGCGATCTGCCCGTCGGCAAGGCTGACGATCGGCTGCAGCCAGGCCTCGAAATGGTCGTCTTTCAGCCCGGCCTCGATGCACTGTTCAATCTCATGGCGTTCGCGGGAAGCGTCGAGCATGCTGGCGTCGAACAGTTGCAGCCCGTTCTTGCCGTCGTGCTTGCGCGCATACATGGCCATGTCGGCCTTCAGCAGCAGATCGGAGGCGTTTTCCGCATGGGCCGGATAGACCGAGATGCCGACGCTGGCGCTGACGAGGAGTTCGTTGCCGGCAATCGGCATCGGCTCGTGCAGGGCCGAAACGATACGCTCGCCGATCTCGCTTGCGAGCGCCGCAGCGTCCCGGTCGGAAATCAGGATGGCGAATTCGTCGCCGCCGAGGCGGGCCATGATGTCGCCGGGGCGCAGCGCGTCATGGATGAGCTCGACCGTGTGGCGCAGCACTTCGTCGCCGGCCGCGTGGCCGAAATTGTCGTTGATCCACTTGAAGCGATCGAGGTCGATGAAAAGGCAGCCGAGCTGCATGCCGCATTCGTCAGCCTGCCGGATCGCATCGTCGAGTGCCGCCTCGAACCCCTGCCTGTTGAGGAGGCCCGTGAGGTGGTCGGTGATCGCCTGGGTATGGTTGCGGCTTTCCGCCTGCTTCAGCGCCGTGACATCGGTCATCACGGACAGCGACAGGCTGCCTTCGCCGGTTGCCTTCGTCTCCTGGATCAGCACCGTCATCAGCTCACTGTCCGACTTGCGGAAGGAGACGGTGACCTCGCGGATCTCATGGTCGCCGACGGCGATCGTCTTGGCATGGCTGCGATAGGTTTCGTGCCAGTGCTGATCGATGAAGTCGACGAAGTCACGGCCGATCACGTCGTCGCGGTCGTAACCGGTCGCCAGCAGCCAGTAGTCGCTGACGGCCAGCAGGCGTCCGTCGACGTCGAGCGAAAACAGCATGGCGGGCGTCAGGTTGTAGATATCGGTGACGCGTTCGTGCGCGCTTTTCAGTTCCGTCTCTTCACGCTCGAGCCGGTCCTGCATCTCGTTGAAGTTGGCGGCAAGCGCGCCCATTTCGTCGTCGGAGGTCCAGTCGACGCGGTGGCGTGAGCCAAGCCTGCGGGTCGCCTCGATCGCCGCGGTCAGGCGCATCAGCGGGCGCATGACCGTGAAGCGATTGCCGACAAGCGCGGCGGCAAAGACGATCGCGACTGCGAAAAGCAGAATGGCGAGGATCGCCAGCTCGTCCCTGCTGAATTGCGACAAAAGGCCGGGCGTAGGAACTCTTACCTCGATGCGGCCGACTTCCTTCAGCCCGTCCACGGATTGATAGGAAATGGGCAGGCTGAGGATCCGGTCCTTGGCGCTGGGTATGGCGCCGCCCAGCGGCATCTGGGCGAGGATGGAGCCGGTCTGGTCACGGACAGTGACGGAGAGGATATCGGTGCCGTTGATCAGCGATCGGGCGATATGCTTGATGCCGTCGCTGTCGAAGTCCCAGATCGGCTTGCCGAGCGCCTCGGCGCTTGCGGCCATCAGCAGTTCGATGTTGTGAATCCGCTCGCGTGCGATGCGATCGCTGGAAATGCTCAGGAAGAGGACGAGCAGCGGGGCAATGAACACGAGCATTGCGCCACAGACAATCGCGATAAATCGGTTCTCCACGGAGTGCATCATCGAATGCACGCCCCGGAAGGTGCTGCCACGCATCTCATATTCGGATTCTCTTCAGTCGAGCCCCAGTTTCCCCGCCTGAAGAACATCATCAAAATCTTAAATGTTGCTGAAATCGCGGCATGATAAATGATGAGACGCGATGCTGGCGTCGCGCGGCTGTGGGCCCGTGCGCCAATGCAGAAAGCCCGCCCCAAGCGAATGGGACGGGCTCTCGATGAAGTGCAGCGGGACTGGCTTTCGCCAGTCACCCAAAAGCCAATCAGGCTTCTGCTTCGCCTTCGGCTTCTTCCTTCACGCCACCGGCCGGAGCAACGATCGTTGCAACAGTGAAGTCGCGGTCGGCGATAACCGGGGTCGCGCCCTTCGGCAGCTTGATGTTGGAGATGTGAACGGCGTCGCCGACCTTGAGGCCGGAGAGATCGACGGTCAGGAATTCCGGAATGTCGTTAGCCGAAACGTTGAGTTCGACTTCGTGGCGAACGATGTTCAGAACGCCGCCAGCCTTCAGGCCCGGGGACTTTTCTTCGTTGACGAAGTGAACCGGAACTTCAACGGTAACCTGGCTGTCCTTGGAGACGCGCAGGAAGTCGACATGCATGGTGAAGTCGCGGACCGGATCCAGCTGGTAGTCCTTCGGCAGGACGCGGATCTTTTCGCCGTTGACGTCGATCGTTGCGACGGTGGTCATGAAACCGCCGGCGTGGATCTTCATCGTCACTTCCTTGGTGGAGAGTGCGATGGAAAGGGGGGCCTGCTTGTCACCGTAGATGACAGCCGGGATAAGACCGTTGCGACGAAGTTCACGGGAGGACCCCTTACCAACCCGTTCGCGCGTCTCGGCCTTGAGCTCATAAGTTGCGTGGCTCATGGGTAGACCTTTCTATGTCTAAATCTGGAGAGCTCATCCGGCAGTGCGGATGAACCGAAGCCGCATGGGCTTCATCCGCGTTGCCTCCAAGGGTGTCTACGCGGACGGGGCGGTGCATAGACGAGATCGCCCGTAAATGCAAGCTTTGCCGCGGTTTTAAAGCATGTCGCGCCAAAGTGCACAGCGGATTTGCGGCAACGTCGCGCCGGAGATCAAGTGGGAAGTTGCGGTGCGCTCAAGCCTTTTTCGCGGTGAAGCGCGCGAGCGCCAGCATCAGGCCGCCGGCAATCAGCCCCCAGAATGCGCCGGAAACACCGCCGAAGCTGACGCCGGAGGCTGTCACGAGGAAGGTGATGGCGGCCGCTTCGCGGGTCTTCGCCTCGGTGAAGGAGGCCATGGCGGAACTGGCGAAGGCGCCGACGAGGGCGAGGCCCGCCACCGCCTCGATCAGGATGGAAGGTGCAAGGCTGACGAAGCTGGTGACGACACCTGCGAGCAGGCCGAAGACAATGTAGAAAGCCCCGGCATTGATGGCCGACCAGTAGCGCCGGGCGCGGTCGGGGTGGGAATCGCTGCCGGCGCACATGGCTGCGGTGATCGCGGCCAGATTGACCGCGTGCCCGCCGAAGGGGGCGCTCAGCATGGAAAAGAGGCCGGTGGTGGCAAACAGCGGGCCGGGGGCGGGGTGATAGTCGTTGACCTTCAGCACCGCGATGCCGGGAATGTTCTGCGAGGCCATGGTGACGATGAAGAGCGGCAGGGCGATGCTGACCATGGCCGCCACATTGAACTGCGGCACTACGAATTCCACGGTCGGCACCAGCGCCGAGGATAGAGCGGAGAACGCGCCCTCCGGGATTTCGACGCCGAAGGCGATGACCAGCACGAAGGCGATGAGTGCCGCCGGAACCGCGTAGAGCTTGTTGACGCTGCCGACGACGGCCCAGGCGAGAAGAATCGGCAAGCCGAAGAACGGATTGAAGGCGATCGCCTTTACCGGCGCGAAGCAGAGGCTGAGCAGCACGCCGGCAAGCATGGCATTGGCGAGCGGGGCAGGGATGGTCGAGACCAGGCGGCCCAACGGCTTCCAGAGTCCGGCGATGACAACGAGCAACCCGCAGAGGAGAAAGGCGCCGACGGCCGCGTTGAAGCCGCCTTCGACGACGCCGGCACTCGCGAGCAATGCGGCACCCGGCGTCGACCAGGCGATGCTGACCGGCAGCCGCGTTACGGTGCTGATGACGATCGCGCAGACGCCCATCGAAATCGACAGCGCCATCAGCCCCGAGGCGGCCTGCGCTTCGCTGGCGCCGACGCCGGTCAGACCGTGCAGCACGACGGCGAAGGAACTGGCGAAGCCGACGAAGGCGATCAGCAGGCCCATGAAGAGGCTCTGGAGCGAGAAGTCACGAAGCATGGCGGCAACCGGCTGTTGTGGGGTTGAGTCGCGGCGATATGATCCTTTCGCCTAGCACATTCGCGCGCGCTGTCGATATCGGCGGCGTGATGCACCGATCAAACTCGCTGACGGGTGCCGGCACTCGAACCTTCGTCTGGCTGGACCTTTGCGGAGATCGTTGGCTATAGTGCCGCCCAAGCAGGTGCGCCGTTTGGGAGATCGGTTGCATCCGTCGTCGCCGGTCGACGCTTCCAGGGAGGAAGGCGATGCCTGTCGTCAGGGATCATTCGGAACTTGTCTATCGGGTCGCGCACCAGTCTTCGGCAGCGGCGAGCTCGCCTGTGGCCGCCTCCTGGCGCCGCTGCATGACATTGCACAAGCTTGCTCCGGAGGAAGCGCGCACGCCGCTGCGGCTGCTCGACAGTGAGTTCCACTCCGTGCGCGAGCGTTCGGGTGAACTGCTGGCGGAAGCCGGCATCGAGCTCGACCGCTTGTTTGCCACGGTTGGCAAGGCCGGCTGCTGCCTGCTCCTCACCGACAATGACGGCGTGGCACTGGAGCGGCGCGGAGCGGTCGGCGACGACGCCGATTTTCGCGGCGTCGGGCTCTGGTCGGGAACGGTGTGGAGCGAGGCGAGTGTCGGCACCAATGGCATCGGCACGGCGATTGCCGACGAGCGCGCGGTCGTCATCCAGCGCGATCAGCATTTCCTCAGCAGCAATATCGGCTTGAGCTGCGCGACAGCACCCATCCGCGATCATCGCGGCCGGCTGGCGGCGGCCATCGACATCTCCACTTGCCGCGACGATGCATCCGAGATCACGATGTCGATCCTGTCGCAGGCGGTGCGCGATGCCGCCGCGCGCATCGAGGCCGGCCTCTTCCGTCGTGCCTTCGCCGGTGCGCGGATCGTGCTGGTGCCAGTGGATCGTGCCGGGCCTGCGCTTCTCGCCGTCGACCGCGACGACCTGGTGCTCGGCGCCACGCGTGCGGCACGCCAATGGCTCGATCTCGACGACCGGCGCATCGCTGCCGGGGTTCCGGCCTCCGATCTTCTGAAGGAAGATACGTCAGGCGACGCCGCCGAGCTTCCCGATGCGGAACGTGCAGCGCTTCGACGTGTGCTTTCGCGCGCCAATGGCAACGTCTCCATGGCGGCGGAACTGCTCGGCATCAGCCGCGCCACGCTTTACCGCAAGATGAAGCGGCTCTCGGTCAACTGATCTCCGATCACAGCGGAGGGTGCCCTTCATCCTACCCTTCTCCCCGCAGGCGGGGAGAAGGGACGTGGCCTATCACGGGGAGAAGCTCCCGGCAGCAGGATGAGGGGTGAGCGCTACGCTCTGCTCCCTGCTTGCTGCATCGCAGCATGACCATCGGCGCCAAGCTGTCTCAATTCTGAAACAGTTCTCCGTACCGCCGCTCGCGTGGCTCTATCGAAGACCCGCATTCGACTTCACCTTCCTACACACAGCTCGTTGCTGGTTCTCAGGGAGGAATGACCATGTTGCATCAGAAGATCATCGAAAGCCCGTTCAAGCAGAAATACGGCAACTTCATCGGCGGCGAATGGCGCGAGCCGGTGGCCGGGCGCTACTTCGACAACACGACGCCGGTGACCGGCGGCGTGCTTTGCCAGGTGGCGCGCTCGGATGCCGCCGATATCGAGCTGGCGCTCGATGCCGCCCATGCCGTTCGCGAGAAGTGGGGCCGCACATCTGCCGCCGAGCGTTCCAACATCCTGATGAAGATCGCCGGCCGCATGGAGGACAATCTCGAACTCCTGGCGCGGGCCGAAACCTTCGACAACGGCAAGCCGATCCGCGAGACCATGGCGGCCGATATTCCGCTGGCCATCGACCATTTCCGCTATTTCGCGTCCTGCATCCGCGCGCAGGAAGGTTCGATCGGTGAGATCGACCATGACACGGTCGCCTATCACTTCCACGAGCCGCTCGGCGTCGTCGGGCAGATCATTCCCTGGAACTTCCCGATCCTGATGGCTGCCTGGAAGCTGGCGCCGGCGCTTGCCGCCGGCAATTGCGTCGTGCTCAAGCCTGCCGAGCAGACGCCGGCTTCGATCCTCGTCTGGGCGGAGCTGATCGGAGATCTGCTGCCGGCCGGCGTGCTCAACATCGTCAACGGCTTCGGGCTCGAGGCCGGCAAGCCGCTTGCGACCAGCCCGCGCATCGCCAAGATTGCCTTTACCGGTGAGACGACGACCGGTCGGCTGATCATGCAATATGCCAGCCAGAACCTCATTCCGGTGACGCTGGAGCTTGGCGGCAAGTCGCCGAACATCTTCTTCGCCGATGTGCTCGCCGAGGACGACGACTATTTCGACAAGGCGCTCGAAGGTTTCGCCATGTTCGCGCTGAACCAGGGCGAAGTCTGCACCTGCCCGAGCCGCGCGCTCGTACAGGAGAGCATCTATGACCGCTTCATGGAGCGGGCGGTGAAACGCGTCGAGGCGATCCGCCAGGGCAATCCGCTCGACAGCGCCACGATGATCGGCGCGCAGGCGTCGAGCGAGCAGCTCGAAAAGATTCTCTCCTATATCGATATCGGCCGCCAGGAAGGCGCCGAGGTGCTGACCGGCGGCGGCCGCAACGTGCTTGAGGGCGAGCTGTCGGTAGGCTTTTACGTCAAGCCGACGGTGTTTCGCGGTCACAACAAGATGCGCGTGTTCCAGGAGGAGATCTTCGGGCCCGTGGTCTCGGTCACCACCTTCAAGACGGAAGCCGAAGCGCTGGAGATCGCCAACGACACGCTCTACGGCCTCGGCGCCGGTGTCTGGAGCCGCGACGCCAACCGTTGCTACCGCTTCGGCCGCGAAATCCAGGCCGGTCGCGTCTGGACCAATTGCTACCACGCCTATCCGGCCCATGCGGCCTTCGGCGGCTACAAGCAGTCCGGCATCGGCCGCGAGACCCACAAGATGATGCTCGATCACTACCAGCAGACCAAGAACATGCTGGTGAGCTACAGCCCCAAGGCGCTCGGCTTCTTCTGATCGGAAACTGCCTTCCCCGCCGCCGGGGAAGGCAACAGGAGCCGGAGGGACGGTATTCTCCACCGTCCGTCCGGCTCGATCGGCGGCTGAGGTGTGCTCTCCACCCGCGCCTCAGCCGACCAATGCAATATGTGCGTTCGAACAAGAGGCTTGCCATGTCCATCGACCTGACAGGAACGACCGGGATCAACGAACCCCGCGTGCTGGCGACGGATGCGGCGCTGGCCTTCATCGCCGAAATCCGGCGCGATCACCCCGATATCCTGTTTCACCAGTCCGGTGGCTGCTGCGACGGTTCGTCGCCGATGTGCTATCCGGCCGATGACTACATCGTCGGCGACAATGACGTGAAGCTCGGCGAGATCGGCGGCGTGCCTGTCTATATCAGCGCCAGCCAGTTCGAGGTGTGGAAGCACACGCAACTGATCATCGACGTGGTGCCGGGCAGGGGCGGGATGTTCTCGCTCGACAATGGACGGGAGAGGCGCTTTCTGACGCGCTCGCGGCTCTTTGGCGGCGGCGAGGCCTGTCCCGTCGTTTTCCTCGGACGGAAAACTGAGGAACTATTTCCGCTCCCGCATGACTTTTGCAGCCAGGTCGAGGAAGGCCCGCAGCTTCGGCTGCGTCTGCGCCTTGGCCGGGAAATAGATGAAGAGACCCGGTGAAGTCGGCAGATAGGCTTCAAGCACCCGTTCGAGGCGGCCGGTTGTGACGGCATCCCGCACCGAAAGATCCGGGAGATAGGCAAGCCCGGTGCCGGCCTCGGCCATCTCCACCAGCATCTGAAAATCATTGACGGTGAGGGCGCCCGGAGCATCGACCGAGAAATCGCGTCCCTCGCGCTCGAACTCCCAGCGGTAGATCGTGCCGGATCCCGGATAGCGATAACGGATGGCTTCGTGGCGCGTCAGGTCCTCGGGCGTCAACGGCCGCCCGTGCTTGACGAAATAGGAGGGCGAGCCGACCACGGCCCAGGTGATATCGGGCGTCAGCCGGACGGCAATCATGTCGCGCTCGATCGCTTCGCCGATGCGCATACCCGCATCGAAGCCGTGTTCGGTGATATCGACGGCGGCATCGTCGATGGAGACTTCGACGGAAACGTCCGGATATGCCTGGCGAAAGCGCGGCAGGAGCGGCGCCAGCACCAGAGGGATCGCCATGCGCGGCACGGTCAGCCTGAGATTGCCCATCGGCCGGTCGCGAAAATCGCCGAGCAACTCATAGGCGTCCGCGATCTCGGCGGCGGCAGGACGCACGCGCTTAAGAAAGGCGAGGCCCGCCTCGGTAAGCGCGACGCGCCGGGTGGTGCGCACGAAGAGCTGCAGGCCGAGGCGGGCTTCGAGCGCCCGGATCGTCTGGCTGACGGCGTTGGGCGTGACACCGAGGTTGGCAGCCGCAGCGGTGAAATTGCCCGCCTCGGCAACCGCCAGGAACTCTCTCAATCCGTTGAAAGGGTCGATCGTCATTGGCTCATTATGAAGTTTTGCTTCTCAGGCTTTGAAGATAGCAGCCGTTTTTCCTCATAATCAACTCTGGCATCGTCTCCCTGACACCGCTTCACCTTCAAGCAATGGAGATCGACATGCAGTACACGACGCTTGGAAACACCGGTCTGGTGGTCTCACGCCTTGCCTTCGGCGCGATGACCTTTACCGCCGGAGACCGCAGCATCGGTGCCATCTACAAGACCGATGCGGCAGCCGCCGATGCCCTGGTCGGGCAGGCGCTCGATGCGGGCATCAACTTCTTCGATACGGCCGACGCCTATGCGTCCGGGCAATCGGAACGGATCCTCGGGGAGGCGCTGAAGGCCCGTCGCGACGAGGTGGTGATCGCCACCAAGGTCGGTTTCCGCACCGGCACGCCGCTCACCCAGTCGGGGCTTTCGCGCCGTCATATCCTCTGGTCGGTGGATCAGAGCCTCAAGCGCCTCGGCACCGACTGGATCGACGTCTACATCGCGCACAAGCAAGACCCGCATACGCCGCTCGAGGAAACGCTATCCGCACTCGACGCGGTCGTACGCTCCGGCAAGGTGCGCTACATCGGCTTTTCCAACTGGTCGGCTTGGAAGGTGGCGGCAGCGCTTGAGATCCAGAAGGCCAACGGTCTGGCACTCTTCACCCATGGCCAGATGCACTATTCGCTGCTCGGTCGCGATGTGGAGCGTGACGTCATCCCGATGATGCGGCGGTACGGGCTGGGGCTGATGGTCTGGAGCCCGCTGGCATCGGGGTTCCTGTCGGGCAAGTACAGCCGTGAAAACCTCGGCGATCCGGACAACCGCTATTCCGGCTTCGATATCCTGCCCTTCGACAAGGAAAAGGGTTTCAAGTTGGTGGAGCGTATGCGTGCAATTGCCGACACGCGCAGGGCGAGCGTGGCGCAGGTGGCGATCGCCTGGCTGCTGGCGAAACAAGCGGTGACGAGCGTGCTGCTCGGCGCTTCCAAGGCGCACCAGCTCAAGGACAATCTCGGGGCGGCCGATCTCATCCTGACGGCGGCGGAGCTCTCGGCGCTCGACGCCGAAACCGTGCCGGCGCCAGTCTATCCCAACTGGTTCATCGACAATCTTTCCGACCAGCCGCTGGTGCAGGCGCTCGGCCGCTAGCGGCATCCTTACAACGAAAAACGCCGGCGCTTGGACGCCGGCGTAAGTTTGGGGAATCCGCGAGATTGTCTCGTCATTCCGATGTTGCGAGTGCCTCAATCGCTGCGAAACCTAGCTCGTCGTCTGAACCAATGACGCTTACCGCCTTGCCCGGTAGCGGAACGAACCCGCTCTTGATGCCCTCATTTCGTGTCGGGATCAGGCTTACCGTTGCCTCACCGCTCGTTTCGACCTCTACGCATTTCGCTGCTTTCAAGAAACCGCCGGCCGATTTCACCCCCGCTCGGGCGAGCACCGGATCGAATAGGTTTGTGAACGACCTCGGGTGCGGGACATTCTCGCAAGATGCTGCCAGGCACTCCCTAATCGCGCGACCCAGTTCTCCGACATCAGTCTTGTTCACACTCAAGACTGGAGCATTGAGAATCCAAATTCCGACAGTCGTCTTTGATGAACTGTGAACGTAAAGCATACCCGCGTGCTGATAGATTGTTGCAGCTCTCATTCAGACTGCCTCGATTGCGCTACTGGTCGCTTAACGAAAAACGCCGACGCTTTCGCGCCGGCGTTGTTTCACGAATTCGCGTGTTGCGATGACCTCAATCGAAGAGGCTCGAAACCGACTCTTCCTGGCTCGTGCGGCTGATGGCTTCGCCGAGCAGGCCCGCGGTCGAGATGACGCGGATGTTGTGGGCGGACTGGACGGCGGTCGTCGGCTGGATCGAGTCGGTGATGACCAGTTCCTTCAGCATCGACGAGGTGACGCGGGCGACCGCGCCGCCGGAGAGAACGCCGTGGGTGATGTAGGCGGTGACGCTGGTGGCGCCGTTCTTCAACAGAGCTTCGGCCGCATTGCAGAGCGTGCCGCCGGAATCGACGATATCGTCGATCAGCAGGCAGTCCTTGCCCTTCACGTCACCGATGACGTTCATGACTTCGGATTCACCCGGACGGTCGCGACGCTTGTCGACGATCGCCAGCAGACAGTCGAGGCGCTTGGCGAGCGCACGGGCGCGAACCACGCCGCCGACATCAGGCGAAACGACCATGACGTTCTTGAGATCGTAGTTTTCTTTGACGTCGCGCGCCAGGATCGGGATCGCATAGAGGTTATCGGTCGGGATATCGAAGAAGCCCTGAATCTGGCCGGCGTGAAGATCGAGCGTCAGCACGCGGTCGGCGCCGGCTTCGGTAATCAGATTGGAGACGAGCTTGGCCGAAATCGGCGTGCGCGGACCAGGTTTACGGTCCTGGCGGGCATAGCCGAAATAGGGAAGCACGGCGGTGATGCGGCGAGCGGAAGAGCGGCGCACCGCGTCGATCATGATGAGCAGTTCCATCAGGTGATCGTTGGTGGGGAAAGATGTCGACTGGATGATGAACACATCCTCGCCGCGCACGTTTTCGCCGATCTCGACGAAGATCTCCTGATCGGCGAAACGGCGTACCGTCGCTTTGCCGAGAGGCAGGTTGAGATAGTTGCAGATCGCTTCGGCCAGCAGCCGGTTCGAATTACCTGCGAAAACCTTCATTGACGGACCGCCTTGAGCTGGCGCGGTCACCGTCCGGTACTTTTCCGGTAGCGGTGTGTTCCGCGCAGATTCCGAGAGCCATTCCAATCGCGGTCATTCTTTGCGGATGGCCGCCGTTCAGAGCTGATCGGCCGCTTTTTAGCGAGACTGAACTTGAATGCAAGGGGAATGCTGCGCCGCGAAGGCCAATATCCTAAAAACTTTGTGTCAACCGGCCTGAGATTGTCGCCATTCGAGGTAGGCGTTGATGGTTTTCGTCGCGATTCCCTGCATGGTTGTCGCCGGCACTCCGCTCCACAAGTCGGTGCCGGCACCGGGAACCGAGTCCTGCCCCTGGATGCGATGCAGGCGATTGCCGCTGCCGTCGAGCACATCCCAGACATAGACGACCGTCGTCTTGTCGCCGTCCTTCAGCGTCGAGAAGTACCCCTTGAGGATATGTTCGCTGCTGGCATCGCCCGAGCCCTTGATCGTCAAGCCGTGCGCGCGCGCTTCGGCGCCCAGCTGTTTGGAGAGCGGGGTCACCGCCTGGACCGGCGCGCCGATGATCGGCAGGAAGCGGATCGTGCCACTGGTGGCAGCGCTTGCCTTCGGCAGCGATGCGACGCTCGGCTGGGTCTGGACGGTCTCGGCCGCAGCCGCCGTCTGCTGGACCGGGGTGTGCTGAACTGGTGCCTGTTCTATCGGTGCCTGGCGGCTCTCGATCGTGTTCTGGACCGGCGCTGAGCCGGCGGCAAGTCGGCTTGCCTGTCCCTCGAAGGTGCCGGCCGGATCCGTATAGGTCGCGTCGCCAGTGGCATAGGCAGTCGGCGTGTTCGACGGAGGCGAGTAGGCGGTGGTCTGGCTGACCGGTTCGCGCTGCATCGGCGCCATTGCCGTCTGCGTCGACATGGCGTCGAGGTCGGATTGCGTTACCGGTGGCGAGCGGAAGGTTCCCCCGCCGACGTCAACCTGTGGCGTCAGCATCTCGGTGCTGTTGCAGCCGGCCAGGGCAATGGCGAGGCCAAAAGCTACGATGGGCGTGGTGAGCTTTCGCATTTTCAAACCGTCCGTCCGTTTCTTCGCGGCAGTTTCCTGAAACGTCTCCTGTCGTCTGCCAGTACGAACGCAAGTCTAGGCGGATTTCCCTAAGCAGAAATGAAGTCCAGGCCATAGCGCGAGAGCGCACGGGGGGTATCCGTCGTCGTGAGGTAGGTCTGGCCAAGGGTCATGGCGGTGCCGCTGTCGGAATCCATGATGATCATGTGCACGAACAGCGACATGTTCGGCTCGATCTCCTGCGGGTTGCCGATGTGGAACATCTGGTGCTCCATCCATGAGGGCGAGAAGCGGGCGCCGAGAGAATAGCCGCAGGCATTCAGGCGGTGACGGGCAAGGCCGCGCTCGTCCATGATCTTCGCATGCATGTCGAAGACCGTGCCGAAGGTGTTGCCGGGACGAAGCACCATCTCGATCGCCTGGATCGTCTCGCGGCAGGCGCTGTAGAGTTCGCGGTGACGGTTGGTCGGCTCGCCGACGACGACGGTGCGCATCATCGCCGCATGGTAATGGGCGCTGACGCCGGCCCATTCGAGGGTGAGCTGGTCCTGGCTGTCGAGCACGCGGCGCCCGGACTTGTAGCGGCAG
The DNA here is from genome assembly GCF_016652895.1 of Ensifer sp. SSB1. NCBI lineage: Bacteria > Pseudomonadati > Pseudomonadota > Alphaproteobacteria > Hyphomicrobiales > Rhizobiaceae > Ensifer > Ensifer sp. SSB1. Next base: position 33,893 of record NZ_JAEPRP010000022.1, on the reverse strand, counting down.
AGCAGCGCGTCGGCGCCGGAGCCGATGATGAATTCGTTGGCAGGGTAGTCGCCGCCGCCGGCCAGGATCTTGCCCTGCATGGCGGCGAGGATGTCGGCTTCGTTGCCGCCCGGACGGATCAGCGGCAGCGCGGCATCGAGCGCATCGTCGGCAAGGCTTGCGGCCTTCTCGACATAGGCGATCTCGGCGTCGCTCTTGATCAGCCGCAGGCGGCTGACGAGATACGAGGCGTCGATCAGCTCGCCGAAGGTCTGGAGTTGGCGGTCGAGCAGGCGGGCGACGCGGCCAGTCATGCCGTGAGTGTCGTATTCGACGCCGATGCGGCAGCCGAGCAGGTCGAGTTCGCTCAACAGGTTCTTGAGATCCAGGGTCGGATCGGCGTTGGCCCGGTCCACCCAGATTTCGATGCGCTCGATGTTGGAAGTGTGGCGCGCCTGGCGCAGGTCGGCCGAGCGCGTCAGCAGAACCAGCGAGCCGTCCTTCTTCACGACCAGCGTCTGGAAGAAGCAGTAGCCGAAGGTGTCGTAGCCCGTCAGCCAGTACATGCTCTCCTGGGCGAAGAGCAGCACCGCATCCAGCTTCTCCTCGCGCATCTTCTCCGTCAGCCGCTCGAGGCGGCCTGCATATTCTTCCTGGGCAAATTGAAGCGCCATGTCAGGTCCCCCGTATGCAAATGGCGGAAATCTGCCGGCCGTAATCCGGCTCCTGCCTGTGGGTCGTCCGACGGTAGGAGAAGAAGCGCTCCTCGTCGGCATAGGTGCAGATATCGAGATTTTCGGCGGTTACGCCGGCTTTGGTCAACCGCCGGATGGTGAAACCCGGCAGATCGAACATCGCGTGGCCGTCATGCTCGGACGGTCTGAAGTAGGATGCATAGCTGTCATCCGATGAGACGAAACGCTCGACGAATTCGGCGCCGACCTCGTAGTTGCGGCGGCTGATCGACGGGCCAAGGCAGGCGACGATGCGGTCGCGCCGGGCACCGAGCGAGACCATCGCGTCGATGGTGCTTTCCAGGACGCCGCCGAGCGCGCCCTTCCAGCCGGCATGGGCCGCGCCGACGACATTGGCTTGGGCATCGGCAAAGAGAATGGGGCCGCAATCGGCGGTCAAAACGCCGAGCACGATGCCCGGCGTCGCCGTCACCAGCGCGTCTGCTTCGGCGCGGGTACCGTCATAGGTCTCATCGACGATGACGGCGTCTGGAGAATGGACCTGATGCAACGTCGCCAGCCGCTCCAGCGGCGCGCCGAACCAGCCCGCGACGCGGGTGCGGTTCTCGTTGACATGGGCTCTTTCGTCCTTCGAGCCAAGGCCGACATTAAGGCCGCGATAGAGCCCTTCGGAAACGCCGCCCTGGCGGGTGAAATAACCATGGGCGATTGCCGGCCCGGCCTTCTCGCCGAAAAGCGAGCTTTGCACGGGAGAAAGCGCGGCGTCATGCTGCATCGGTATATTTGCCTTTGCTTTATGAAGAGATTCAATGGGTTTGGGGGCGCGCTCCGGCCCGGCGAATGACGGCTGATTTGCCGGCGCGATGTTGACCCGCGATGGCTGGGCTGTCAATTCCCGAACGGCACGGGGCCGTCCGGGAAGGGCTCAGGCCTTCGGTTTGCGGAAAGGCGAAAGCGGCACCGGCGGGCTGCTGACGGCCAGAACCTTGAAGAGTTCGCCCATCTTTCCGGCGCCTGCGCCGGCAAGCCTTTCCACGTCCTGGCGAATGCCTTCTTGCGTCAGTGCGTCCTTGTCGCGGCCAAGTGCCGCGGCGCGGTCCAGAAGACCAAGTCCAACAAGAAAATCGCCCTGGTGCGCAAGGCCGTTGATCTGTACCTCGTCGGTCTTGGCGCGGCGGGCCAGTTGCTCGAAATCGACATGGCTGGTGAGGTCGGCCCGGCCTGGGCTTGCGAGAGGCGGATCATATTCGTGATCGCGGACGGCCTGCAGCGTGTCGCCATAGCCGGTGGCGAGGTGGCCGTAATCGATGATCACCGCGGTGCCGCCGCTGATCTTCAGCCGCTCGCAAAGCGCGGACATGACGGCGTCGCGGGCAGGGGCGATCTCGAAGATCGTGCCCTCGGCCACACTTTGGGCCGGCGTCGGCAAGAGGTCCGGGTCGATGCCGGCGACGCCGGCGGCAAAAGTGAGGTCGCCATTGGCGTCAAGGCCGACCATGCGCTCGCGGAACCCTTGCGTGGTGCGCACGAATTGCCGGATCGGAATGGCATCGAACAGCTCGTTGGCGGCAAGCAGCAGGAAGCCTTCGGGCAAGGTCTCGAAGCTTGCGTGCCATTCGACCTTGTTGCCATGGGCGGCAAGGGTCTCGGACTGGACCTTGCGCAGGCGTTCGCTGGTTTCGACGAGGTGCACGCCGGCGGATGCGTAGAGCTCCGGGGCAAGGCGACGCACCACCCGCAACATGTCAGCCATCATCGTGCCGCGGCCGGGACCGATTTCGGCGATGACAGCGCCCTCGGGCTTGCCGTGCTGCTGCCAGGCGTGGACGAGGAAGACGCCGATCATCTCACCGAAAAGCTGGCTGATTTCCGGCGCCGTGGTGAAGTCGCCCTCTTTGCCGAAGGGTTCGTGAACGCGGTAGTAGCCGTGCTCCGGATCCGCCAGGCAAAGAGAGAAGTAGTCGGTGACGCTGATCGGCCCGTGAGCCTTGATCAGCGCCTTGATCTTGTCCGCAAGTGGTGTCGTCATGCCTTCGTCCAGTTAGCGGGAGGCGGCCGGAAGCCGCACGCCCTTGCCTTATCCGCTCTCAGGCGGCTGCGCGCCGCGCCCGGGCAATCGCCCAGATGCCGGCGAGTGCCATCGGCAACGAAAGCACCATGCCCATCGTCAGCCAGCCACCGACAAGATAGCCGATCTGCGCGTCCGGTTCGCGGAAGAATTCGACGAAAATGCGGCTCAGGGCATAGCCGAGCACGAAGGTGCCGGTGACGAGGCCCGGGGATTTCAACGCCTTGCGACGATAGATGAACCAGGCGAGTACGGCGAGCAGGACGAGGCCCTCAAGGGCCGCTTCGTAGAGCTGGCTCGGGTGGCGGGCGAAGGGGCCGCCGGTCGGGAAGACGATTGCCCAGGGCATCGAGGAGAGACGGCCCCAGAGCTCGCCATTGATGAAATTGGCGATGCGGCCGAAGAAAAGGCCGATCGGGACGACAGCCGCGACGATATCGAAAAGGCTCCAGAGAACGATGCCGTTGCGCCGGGCGAAGATGATCATGGCGAGCGTCGTGCCAAGGAAGCCGCCGTGGAACGACATGCCGCCGTTCCAGATTTCCAACGCGCGGATCGGATTGGCGAGCACCGAGCCGAGATCATAGAAGAGGATGTAGCCGATGCGGCCGCCGAGCACGATGCCGCCGGCTGCCCAAAGCAGGAAGTCGTCAAGTTGCTGCAGCGTAACCGCAGGCGTCTCGTTGCGCCAGAGCGCATTGTTCATCGCCAGGCGCCGTGCGTAGAACCAGCCGATCAGGATGCCCGCCACATAGGCGAGCCCGTACCAATGCACGGCGAGAGGCCCGATCTGGAAAATGACGGGGTCGATTTCGGGGAAGGGAAGGATGGCGAGACGGGTCGCTAGAGTTTCCAAGATATGTTCTCGTACCTATTGCGCGTGCAGGGGCCGGTTGTTTCGGCGGAACATGGCGACCGATTTTCACCGGGTCAAGGCGCCGATGCCCGTGCCGCGCACACAGGGCCGTGATTTGGTACGTGATTTTCCTTGCATCCGCACGCCGCTGACCCTACCTGAAATTCATGACCGCATCGCAATGCGAGGCGATGGCTGAAATGGAGATCGCGACGATGAGCACAGGCGCCAACCGCATTCTGGATGACTTTGCCAAGATGATGACCGATGCCGCGGGTGCCGCCCAAGGCGTGCGCCGCGAGGTCGAGACAGCCTTCCGTGCGCAGGCCGAACGGGCGCTGAACTCGCTCGACGTGGTCAAGCGCGAGGAATTCGAGATGGTCAAGGAAATGGCCATCAAGGCGCGTGAGGAAAATGATGCGCTGCTCGCCCGCATAGAGGCTTTGGAAGCGAGCATCGCTGCGACCGGCAAGTAACGCGATTCCGCCGAAATAACGGTGTTTCAGCGTTTTTACTTCGCCCGCGAACTGGTTTCGCGGGCGTTTTGCTGTCGTTAATCCTGGCTCGATTGAAGCGGCGTTAAGGCTGGTTAATAAAACCTGAAAAGTTTTCCACCTGTGGACACTGCCAAAAAACCCTTATGGCAGAGTCAGTTAAGCTTGGGCGCTTCATCCAAATGACAACGTGGACGCGATTCATCCCGGCTATTTTTCGGCCCGGGGGCTGGCAGCCTGACTCCGCCATTATACACTGATTTTAAATGATGATTCGAAACGAACCACGCAAGCTCCGGGCAGGGTAAGTCAGCCAGGATGGATGTGAGTTCAGCAATCATAATGTGTTTGTAATCGGTGTTGGGTTTGCAGCGTTGCGTCTTGTGAGCGTGATGATGCATGCCTGCGCCACACCTATGCAGGGTGATGAATGAGCCTTTTGGAAATGGAAGTCGAGCGCCAATCCAACCCGGTCGACATGATCGAGTTCGTGGCTGCAAATAACGACTGGTCGTTCGAACGATCCGGCGAAGATGAAATCGCCATGACGGTCGAAGGCAAGTGGGCGGACTACCACGTTTCCTTCTCCTGGATGGAGGAGTTCGAAGCCCTGCACCTTGCCTGCGCCTTCGATATCAAGGTCTCCGAAAGCCGGGTCAACGAAGTTATCCGTCTGCTCTCCCACATCAACGGCCAGGTGCTGATGGGCCACTTCGATCTGTGGCGCCAGGAGGAAGTGGTAATCTTCCGCCAGTCGCTGCTGCTCGCCGGCGGCGCCGAGCCCACCAACCAGCAGGTTGAAGTTCTGCTTTCGAGCGCACTCGACGCTTGCGAATCCTATTACCAGGCGTTTCAATTCGTCGTCTGGTCCGGCATGGACGCGCAGCGCGCCGTCGATGCGGTCCTGTTCGAAACGGTTGGAGAGGCTTGATCATGGCGAATGCCGCTTCCGGTCCCATCGTGCTCGTCGGCGCCGGCAATATGGGCGGCGCCATGCTTTCCGGCTGGCTGAAGAGTGGTGTGAGGGGTGCCGACGTGCTCGTCGTCGATCCCGGTCCGCCGCCGGCCATGGCCAAGCTCATTGCCGACAATGGCGTGACGCATGCGACCCAGGCGCCGTCCGGCGTCGCGGCCGGCGTGATCTTCCTTGCGGTCAAGCCGCAGGTGATGGACGTCGTGCTGCCGCCGTTGAAACCGCTGGTCGGTCCGAACACGGTCATCGTCTCGGTCGCGGCCGGCAAGACGCTTGCCTTCATCGAGACGCATCTGGGTGCTGCAGCCACGGTTCGCGCCATGCCGAACACGCCGGCGATGATCGGCCGCGGCGTCACCGGTGCCTTTGCCAATGCGCGCGTCAGCGACGCGCAGCGCGGCCAGGTCAACGACCTCCTGAAGGTCAGCGGCCCGGTCGAATGGGTCAGGACTGAAGCCGAGATCGATGCCGTGACGGCTGTTTCCGGCAGCGGTCCGGCCTATGTCTTCTACCTCGTCGAGTGCATGGCGGAGGCGGGCCGCAAGGCCGGCCTCGAGGCGGACCTCGCCATGCGGCTTGCGCGGGAAACCGTCGCGGGGGCTGGCGAATTGTTGCACCAGTCCCCCGACGAAGCGGCGCGGTTGCGTCAGAACGTAACCTCTCCCGGCGGCACGACCGCTGCAGCGCTCTCCGTGTTGATGGCCGACGACGGCATGCAGCCGCTGTTCGACAAGGCGATCGCGGCGGCGCGCAAGCGGGCGGAAGAACTGGCGGGCTGAGCCCGCGACACCGCCGCGCTATCGCAGCGTCGGCGTGGTGATTGCCTTAGGGCGTGCATGTGCGGGAGGCACCCGCACATGCGTCGCGCTCTTGCCGCGGTTTCCGATTGAGCAGAAACCTCCAGATCACACCGATTGCCCGGCGGATCGCGTCAGCAATGGCCGCGCTGCGCTGACGCCGCGCCCAGGAATGAAGCTGGTAACTCGCCGGCCTGTCGTACCGCTGCTCATCCATTTCCATCACTCCTCAAGCTTTGCTGTCTGAGTTGCATCTCAAGCTACGGCCTGTCGGTGAGCGCGATAATCCATGATAAATTCCGTTCATCTGTGACAATATGGAATAGATAGGATGGATAGGCAGGAAGCCATGGCGGTGTTTCTCTCCGTCGTCGAGGAGGGCGACTTCTCTGCGGCCGCGCGGCGGCTGCGCATGATGCCCTCGGCGGTCAGCAAGATCATCGGCCGACTGGAGACGCGTCTCGGCGTGCGTCTGCTGCAGCGATCGACGCGCAGCATCAGCCTCACCAGCGAAGGCGGTGCCTATGCGGAGTCAGCCCGCCGGAGCCTCGGCGACATCGAGGACGCCGAGTTTGCGATCCAGCCGGGCGCCGAGCCGCGTGGGCGTTTGCGGGTGAGCCTGCCGAGCGCCTTCGGACATCGCCTGATCGTGCCCATGCTGCCTGATTTCATAGCTCGGTTCCCCGAGATCGATCTGGAGCTCGATTTCAGCGACGCGATCGCCGACCTCATGAACGGCGACGCGGATGTCGCCATACGGGTGGCGGCGCAAAGCGACAGCACGCTGGTGGTGCGGCGCCTGGCATCGAACCGCCGCGTCATCTGTGCAGCGCCGGGATATCTCGAGAGACACGGCGTTCCGAAGACGCCCGACGACTTCGACGGCACACATGCCTTGCCATCACTGCCCACGGCCGCCTGAATGTCTGGGAGTTCCAGGATGGCAACGGCCGGCATGCGATCCGCGTTCGCGGTTCCGTCGAGGCCAACAGCACGGAGGCTTTGAGGCGGCTCGCGCTCGCAGGCATTGGGATCGTGCGGCTCTCCGAGATACTGGTCGGTGGTGACATCAGGGCGGGCCTGCTGGTGCCGCTGCTGACCGATTGGAATTATGCAGAGGCGGAACCGATCACCGTCGTCTACCCGCACCGACGTTTCCTGCCGCCGCGCGTGCGCGTCTTCGTCGATTTCCTGGCCGAGCAATTCGCACGCCGCCCCTGGGAGGAGGCCAGATTTCACGGGGCGCCCGCCGATGCCGGCGTGCTTCCGGAATCTCCGCCGATGCTTTAAGCCCGGCGGCAGCGACTTTTCACAAAGGGAATTGTAATGGCCGAGACTATTGAATTTTCTGATTTCGAGCGCGTCGACATTCGCGTGGGCACGATCGTCGAGGCTGAGCCTTTTCCGGAGGCGCGCAAGCCGGCCTTCAAGCTGAGAATCGATTTCGGCCCGGAGATCGGCATAAAAAAGTCATCAGCCCAAATCACGGTGCACTATCGCCCGGAAGATCTCGTCGGGCGGCAGGTGCTGGGCGTGGTCAATTTTCCACCGCGCCAGATCGGGCCTGTCCGCTCCGAAGTGCTGACCCTGGGCTTTGAAGACGAGGCCGGCGCGATCGTGCTGGCTGCCACCGAACGGCCGGTCCCCAACGGCAAAAAACTGATGTGATCCCGATGAACATTGCATTCGAAGTGATCCCCGAGCGCGTCAAGGTTTCCTGCCTGTGGCGCGCCGCCGATGCCGCGCGCGATTGGCGCGCGAGCCACGTGCTCTCGCTGCTCGATCCGGAACTGCCGGATGCCAACGTTCCCGTCATCGCTGACGCAAGCCACCGGATCGTGCGCATGCGCGATCAGGAGAACCCGACCGCTACCCAGCATTTCCCCGATCTGGTGCTGGACGTGTTCGAGACGATGCGCCCTGCGGCCGAGGATGCTTCGAGCCGCATCCTCGTTCATTGCCACGCAGGGGTCAGCCGTTCCACTGCCTTTGCCTATGGACTGATCGCCCACCAGCTCGGCGCCGGCCGTGAGGACGAGGCGTTCCGGGCGCTGCTGACGATCACCCGCAAGCCCTGGCCGAACCGGCGGATCATCGAAATCCTCGATGCAGCGCTTGGCCGCGAAGGTCGGCTGCTCGCCCCGCTCGACATCATGCGCGCACGCCATCCGCGACGCATCGACGCCTGGCATCGCTTTAACGAACGGCGCGGCCTGACGTCGATCTATCAGCGCTAACGCTTACTGGTCTGCCAGCAGCGCCTCCGCGTAGCGCTTGAGCGAACGATTGTAGCGGGGGAGGTGGCGCGACAGGCTGCCGAGGGCAAGTGCGGCTGCTTCTTGCGCGCGACCGACGTCGACCAGGCACAGGGCCAGGAACGCGGCGACCGCATCGTCGAGTTCATCCGAGTGTTGGGCCTGTTCGGCGCTCAGCAATGCAATGCCTTCGTCAGCGCGGCCGAGATTGCGCAGAGTGCTGGCGAGCTGGATCGCGGCGCGCCGGCGGCGAATGCCCGTGAGACCGTTTTGCAGCGCCTGCCGATACGGCGGCTCGGCTTGCGTCTCATGGCCGGTTGAATCCTGCGCCGAAGCCCGTTCGAACAGGCCGATGGCGTGATCCGCCGGAAGTTCAGCTGCGAGCGCCTCGATCCGGGCGATGAAGGTTTCGCTGTCGACGGTGTCAAAGGCAGCCCAGAGCTCGGCCAGCCGTCTTTCCCAGCCGTTCCAATCGATAACGTTCGCCACAGCGCATTCCCTCAGCCTGGTCTCCTGCGAGCAGTCACCCGTCAATGCGAGAAGGTCAAGCCGGCACGCGCACCGTTGCACGCAGGCCGCCGAACGGGCTGTCGCCGAGAGTGACGTTGCCGCCATGGCTGCGGGCGATGTCGCGGGCGATCGCCAGACCAAGCCCGGTGCCGGAACTGTCGAGATTGCGCGCCTCGTCGAGACGGAAGAACGGCTTGAACACGTCCTCGCGCGATCGTTCGGGAATGCCCGGACCATCATCGTCTACGGTGATGGTCAGCCACTTGGCACTGTGGCGCGCATCGATGCGGACGGTGTTGGCGTAGCGATAGGCGTTCGAGGCGATGTTGGCGACGAGGCGGGTGAAGGCGTTCGGTCGGACGCGGATCTCGTCTTCGCCCTCGATGGATGTGGTCAGGGTCTTGCCGAGCAGTTCGGCCTCCGCAGCGAGCCGGGTCATCAGGTCGCTGAGTTTCAGCTGGCCGACATCTTCCTCCGCTTCGCTGCGGGCGAAGGCAAGGTACCCTTCCAGCATGTTCTGCATGTCCTCGACGTCCTGGTTCAGGCCTTCGAGATCCGGGTTGTTGCCGGCGAGCGCCAGCTGCAGCTTGAAGCGGGTAAGAATGGTTCGAAGATCATGGCTGACGCCGGTCAGCATCGCCGTGCGTTGTTCGATCTGGCGCTCGATGCGCTCGCGCATGAGGATGAAGGCGAGGCCAGCGCGGCGGATCTCGTCGGCACCGCGCGGTGCGAAGTCGTCGATCTTCTGGCCCTTGCCGAAACTTTCGGCCGCTTTGGTCAGCGCCAGGATCGGCCGGATCTGGCCGCGCAGGAACAGGATCGCGATCGTCAGGAGCACCAGCGATGCGGCCACCATCCAGACGAGGAAGATGTGGGTGTTGGAGGCATAGGCCTGGTTACGCCGGGCATAGACCCGCAGGATGCGGCCATCGTCGAGCTTGATGCGGATCTCGACGAGCTTGGAGTTGCCGACCGTATCGATCCAGAAGGGGCGGCGGACCTGGTTGGAGATCTCTTCGCCGAGGATCTGGTCGAGGATCTCGAAGAACGGGCTTGGCCGTGGCGGCGGCAGTTCGCCGGGCGGTTCGACGGAAATACTGAGATCGAGCTGATCGCGGGCGATGCGGATGATCTCGGCAATGTTGCGGTCGTCGGGGAAGGTATCGATGAGATCGACGATCGCGGCGATGTCGCCGGTGACGGCGGCCGAAAGGCGCTGCGTCACCAATTGCCAGTGGCGCTCCATGAAGATGAAGGCGACGACCGATTGCAGCAGCACCATCGGGATGATGACGATGAGCAGCGAACGGGCGTAAAGACCCATGGGCAGGCGGCGGCGAAGCCAACGCGTGAAGCGCCTCCAGGCATTGTCGCTGGAGCCTGCCGCTCCGCGCTCTATGCCATCAAAGCTTGCCATGGGACGCCGTGCTCATCGAAAGGGCTGCCATCTCAGTCCACGCTCAACCGGTAGCCGATACCACGCACCGTCTGTAGCCAGACGGGATTCGACGGATCGTCCTCGATCTTGCGCCGGAGGCGATTGATCTGCACGTCGATCGTGCGTTCGCCGACCTCGGCATCGTCGCCGATCAGCTCGTGGCGCGGAATGGTCTCGCCGGCGCGCTGCGAAAAGAGCGTCATGATCTCCTGCTCGCGGTCGGTGAGGCGAATGTGATCGGCGCCGCGCCTGAGTTCCTTGCGCACCACCGAGAAGGTGTAGGGACCGAAGATCACCTGGTCGACCTTGGGCGTCTGGGCGGGCTGGTTGCGGCGCAGGATATTGTTGATGCGCAGCACCAGTTCGCGCGGTTCGAAAGGCTTCGACAGATAGTCATCCGCGCCAGCCTCGAGACCTTCGATGCGGGAATTGGATTCCGCCAGTGCCGTCAGCATCAGGATCGGCACGGTCTTGATCTGCCGGAGGCTATGGGTCAGCGAGATGCCGCTTTCGCCCGGCATCATCACGTCGACGATCAGAAGATCGAAATCGAGGCCGACGAGCTTGCGCCGCGCCTCGTCCGCGTCCGACGCGGTCGTTACCCGAAATCCCTGGTCGACCAGATAGCGGTTAAGGAGGTCGCGGATGCGTCGGTCGTCGTCAACGACCAGAAGGTGAGCCGCATCGTCCGAGACAGTCGCTTTTGTCGTCATTCCACGCTTCCCAAGTTCCAGGCTCCGCGCCGGCTGCCGGCGGTGGGGCCTCGTGTCAGTCTGCGGCGTTCTTCATTCCGGCGAGAAAGCGTTTGACCGTCTCCCGCGCGCCCGGACCCGTTCTTGCCAATGCATCCGCTATGCGGCGGGACTGTGGCTCGGCCAGTGCACGCGCGAGCGCCTGACCTTCCTCGGTTGTATAGAGCATCCGCTGGCGCCGGTCTTCAGGGCCGGTCTCCTGGCGGATATAGCCTGAGTCGATCAATTGCTTGAGCACGCGGGCAAGGCTCTGCTTGGTGATCTTCAGCGTGTCCAGAAGGTTGGCGACGGTCATGCCGGGCTCGCGGTCGACGAAGTGAACGACCCGGTGATGCGCCCGCCCGAAGCCGCTCTTTTCCAGGATGGCGTCGGGATCGGAGGTGAAGTCGCGATAGGCGAAGAAGAGCAGCTCGATGATCTCGAAATCGATCGTGTCATCATCGGCGGCGGCATCGGTGAGATACCGGGTGTTCTCTTTGGATTGGCCGGCCACGCGGTCATTTCCTTTCAGCCTGATTGCAACTTGCGAAACATTCGGAAAAATACGTCAGCTTTGTTGACATATTTTTACCGCACCATTAGCGTCCTTGCTCGGTAAGCGAGACATTTGGCGTTGGCAACACCTTGAAAGGATATGCCGCGCCGTTCCGATCGCAAATCCAAAATCACGAAATTGAATTTTCCCTCAATCAGTTTGCCGATAAACTGAAAGCAGGACGATAATCAACTAAGAATGGCGCACATGCGCCGGAGGATGACACCATGGCAGCGGTTCCTTTTGATCAGTTGGACGGAGAGATCTGGTTCAACGGCGAGTTCGTGGCATGGAAGGACGCCAAGGTACACGTGCTGACCCACGGGCTGCACTATGCGAGCGCTGTCTTCGAGGGCGAGCGCGCCTATGGCGGACGTATCTTCAAGCTGAACGAACACAACCAGCGCCTTCATCAGTCGGCCGATATCCTCGGCTTCAAGATTCCCTATTCGGTGGAAGAACTGGATGCTGCGAGCGTCGAGCTCCTGAAGCGCCAGGGATTTTCCGAAGCCTATGTGCGGCCGATCGCCTGGCGTGGCAGCGAAAGCATGGGCGTTTCGGCGCAGAACAACCGCATCAACGTCGCCATCGCCATTTGGCAGTGGGGCAGCTACTTCAATCCGGCCGAGAAGCTGAAGGGTATCCGTCTCGACATCGCCGAATATCGCCGCCCGGATCCGCAGACAGCACCTTCGAAGTCAAAGGCTGCCGGTCTCTACATGATCTGCACCATCTCCAAGCACGCGGCGGAAGCCAAGGGCTATGCGGATGCGATGATGCTCGACTATCGCGGCCGCGTGGCCGAAGCGACGGGCGCCAACATCTTCTTCGTCAAGGACGGCGTCATCCATACGCCGGTTCCGGATTGCTTCCTCGACGGCATCACCCGCCGCGCGGTCATCGAGCTTGCCAAGCGCCGCGGCTACGAGGTCGTCGAGCGGGCGATCATGCCGGAAGAGCTTTCCGGCTTCAGCGAATGCTTCCTGACCGGCTCTGCTGCCGAAGTGACGCCGGTTTCGGAAATCGGCCCCTACCGCTTCATGCCGGCGACGATCTGCGAAACGCTGATGAACGACTACATGAAGGAAGTCTATCCGGTTGCCGCAGCGGCCGAGTGACGCCATAGGGACGTTTTCGAATGCAGAAAAGGCGGCCTCCGGCCGCCTTTTGTCTTGCTACGGATATGATCGTGGGATGGGTCAGGCTGCCTTGCCGAGGAACTGCCCGACAATGCCGCTGAGCACGCCGCCGCCAACGAGGCTGCCGATGGCTTGCATCGCAAGGCCGGTTGCGGCTGCTTCGCCACCGAGCATCTGAATGAGGAACCCTCCGCCCAGGCCGCCGATTGCGCCGACGATGGTCCGCGCGACGACACTGAATGCTTGCTGCTTCAATACTGCGCTGGCCGCGTTACCGCCGGCCGCCCCCGCGATCAACTGGGTAATGATAGGCATTAATGCTTCCATTGATCCCTCCGTGTCGTGGCTCGTCGTGGACGGGCCACTAAAGCCGATGAGCCGGCACCGATAGGTTGAAGCCTATTCTGATTTATTGTCAATTTGAACGAAATGGCAGCCGGAGGGCCGGATCTTAGCCTATTGAAATGGTTCGCTTTCAACCGGAGGCCGAGCCCGGCGGGACGGGGGAGGAGGGTTCGCCGCAGTGTTGGGACCGAACGGCTCTCTGTCTTTTCCCGATGAAATGGGATGATTCGCGCATGCGCCAGACGGCGTGGAGGATCGCAGAAACAGCAGGCTCCGGCGACCTCGGGGTCGCCGGAGTGTCGAGTTCTATCGGTAAACGTAGACGATGCGTCGCGTCGCCGGCTCGACCAGCACGGGCTGGCCGTTGATGCTGACATAGTCGTAGCTATAGTCAGGCACGCGCTGGACCGCGACCGTCTGCGGAAGTTCGGCCCCGACCACGACTTCGCCGTCGAGATAGACGGTGTCGCCAGGGTTGGACGTGACGTAGGTGCGCACATTGTCCGGCGGCACGATCGGATCGACCTCTTCGACGGGGCCGATCAATTCGTCGCCGCTACTGACGATCACAGGATCGTTCGGCTGCGCCTCATAGGTGACGGCGGGAATAGCCAGGTCGGCCCGACGTTCCTGAACCACGACGGCGGAACCGTCGAAGTCGGTCGTCAGATATTGCGCATAGACCCAGCCACGCACGCCATTGATATCGATCCGGCACCATTTGCTGCCTTCGATGCAGCCATCGATGACCGCGGTGCTACCGCGCGTCGCCAGGCCGACTGTCGGATATTGGGGGCCCGGACCCGTGCGGATGTTGAGGTCCGTGACTGTCGTTGCGGTCATGGCTGCAAAGGCGGACGGCATGCCGACCGTCAACACCAAACCCGCGGCCGCAGCGGCTCGCAACAGGGGGCGGGTAAGCTTCACCATCATCTTTCTCCTCTTATTGATGAAGGCGAAACGTCTCCGCGCGCGCGGATGTTCCCCCGGGAACGTCACGAAATGTGACGCCGTGACATTCTCCCGCTGCTGCCGCGCCCCGTGGGCCAAAGAAAACAGGCGGCGGGAGAGGGAACGAAGATGCAGAATATTCAGCCGGACCAGAACAATTTCACCGCCCGTAGCCTCAAGCCGGTGGTGCGGATCGTCGTTGCCGCGGAACTGGCCATTTCGGCGCTGCTGATGACGACGGTGCAATGGCCGGTGCCGCAACCTGCGACCAGCCAGGCCGCCACCGCCCAAGTCGCCGTTCTGCGCTGATTGGCGCTGTCACCGACGCCATTTGCCGCTATAGGAGAGAACTACAGCGCAGCGCGTCCTGTCGGGCGCGCTGATCGTTATAGAACTTTGAAGTGCTGCAGGCGTTTTATCTATCGATCGACGACGATCGAAGGAGGCCGCGGCAGATCCTAAAAAGGCAGGCGCACATGTTACAGGCGGGCATCATTCCGGTTACCCATTTCGAGCAGAATTGCACGGTGCTGTTCGACAGCGAGACCAAGGAAGGCGTGATCGTCGATCCCGGTGGTGACGTCGATCTCATCCTGCAGACGGTTCGCGAGAACGGCATCACGCTGAAGGCGATCTGGATCACCCATGGCCACATCGACCACGCCGGTGGCGCCAAGGAATTGAAGGATGCGCTCGGGCTCGAAATCATCGGCCCACACAAGGACGACCTGCCGTTGCTCGAAAGGCTGGAGAGCCAGGCCGAGCGCTTTGGCCTCGCAATGAAGGTCCAGAACGTCATTCCGGATCGCTGGCTCGAAGAGGGCGATACCGTTTCCTTCGGCGATCATCTCTTCGAGGTCCTGCATTGCCCCGGTCACGCGCCTGGCCATGTCGTCTACTTCAATCGGGCGCAGAATTTCGCCCATGTCGGCGATGTGCTCTTCCACGGCTCGATCGGCCGCACCGACCTGCCGGGCGGCAATCACCAGCAATTGCTCGATTCGATCCGCGACAAGATCCTGCCGCTCGGTGACACTGTCGGCTTCATCTGCGGCCATGGCCCCGGCGGCCAGATCGGCGAGGAACGCCGCACCAATCCCTATTTGCGCGGGCTCTGAACCGCTTAGCAGGCCGATCAGCGGCCCGAATCAAAAAGCGCATGGCTCGCGAGAGCCATGCGCTTCTTTTTTTGTTCTGACGCTCGCTTGATCAGCCGGCGGTGCAGAAGTAGCTGCGGCCATCATAGCCGCGGAACGTGCCGTTGTCCGGGTTGAACGAGCGGTAGCGCTGCGAGCAGTAACGGTACCAGGAGGGCGTCCAGGGCTCGAGCGAGCGGTAACCGCCGCCATAGCTGTCAACGACGACCGGGCGTGCCTGATAGACGGGGCGGGCGCGGTAGACAGGGCGCGGCTCGTAATAATCGTATTCCGGTTCCGGATCGACATAGACGCGGTCGCTGTAGCCGCTGTTGTAACGGGGCTGCGAGGCAATCGCGCCGCCGATCAACGCGCCGGCGACGAGGCCCGCTGCACCAGCTGCCCATGCGTCGTCATTGTTGTGGTGGTGGCCGCCACCCGCTTCAGCAACACCGAACGTCGGGATGACGATGGCGGCTGCTGCGACCGAAAGAACGGCGGCTTTGATGAACTTGTTCATGAGCTTCAATCCTATCGCATGGACCGGATCAATCCGGATTTCATGATGAGAGGAAGTTAATGCTGCCAGCCTGAACCGAGCCTGAACAAAAAAAACCCGGCAAATCTGCCGGGCTTCAACTTTGAATCTGTCAGCAGAAGTCGGCGTTAGCCGGCGATCTGCAGGTTGACCGCCTTCGGGCCTTTGCCGCGGCGATCCGGTTCGGTGTCGAAGCTCACCTTCTGATTTTCCGTCAGACCGTTCAGGCCGGAAGCCTGGACTGCGGAAATGTGTACGAAGATATCTGCACCACCGTTGTCAGGCTTGATGAAACCAAAGCCCTTGTCGGTGTTGAAGAATTTTACAGTGCCAGTTTCGGCCATGCGTCAGGTCCTTTTCTCTCCACCCGTTTGACGGACGGGTAGCATTGCAGTTTTGCCCGAATGGGCGTTGGCAGGCAGTTCTCGACGTTTGAGGAAAGGGTCCTGTTACCGCAGCCAGCCATTGGAGAAGTTGCATTTTCATGCGTCTTCCCGGCCTGGCCGCCCGGAGTTTTGCGTCTCCGGCCCGCTTTTATTTCAAGATCTTCCCGTGTTCGCAGATTGCCCGAACAGAGTAAGATTGATGGGTTTATTTTGAATTGGCAAGCAAAACTTTTCAGGCGTGGTATTGCGTCTTGTCATTGCTCAAAAATCGGTCATTTCCGCGGTTGTTGCCCTTCTTTCAAGATATATCGCAAGCTGTTGAAATCACAGCTTTTTGAAAATGAATGCCGCAAAATTGAGTGGGTTTTTGCTGTTTTTCGATGCAGCCACAACGGGGCCTGATGAATGCAGGCGGCGTCCGGTATTCGCAACTCTCTGATATGTTTGATGCTTCTCGCGTCGAACGTTTCTTGCCTACGATTCTTGCAGAAAAACTAAAGGTATTGAATTGGACCGGTCGACGACACCCCGCCCGGGGTTTCGTGCCGAAGCAACGATCTGATGGCCCGGTACAATAGCAAGTAAAGCGCCAGTCCGGCGTTTGGGGCGGTCGCTGATATAGTTCGTGCCGCAGTCGGTTGCGCCCGCAAGTGCCGGTTTCAGGCGGCCGCTTGAACGCGCCGGCTTTTCGTCAGTTCGGGAATGATCTCGACGGCAAGCATCGCGGCGAAGATGATGGCGCAGCCGGCATAGCCGATCGGGGTGATGACCTCGCCGAGCAGCAGGACGCCGAAGAGCGCGGCAAAGAGCGCCTCGCTCGACAGGAAGATGGCCGCCTGCGGCGCCGTGGTATAGCGCTGGCCCACCACCTGCAGGATGAAGGCGAGACCGCTCGAGAAGATGCCGGCATAGAGGATTTCGAAGAGGGCGCCTTCGATCGCGGCAAGGCTCAGCGGCTCCATGGTCACGGCAAACAGGAAACCAAGCACCGTGCAAACGGCGAACTGCGTCATCGACAGCAACATCGGTCGGCCACTGCTGGGCGCGAAAAGACCGACCAGCAGCAATTGCACGGCCCAGAACAGGGCGCACAGGATCGTCAGGTAGTCGCCGCCACTCAGGGCCGAGAGCGTCCCACCGCTCAGAAGGAAGATGCCGAAGAGCGCCATCAGCGCGCCCGGCCAGATGACCCAATGCGGCTTGCGGCGCAGGAAGACGACGGTCAGCACCGGTACGAAGACGACGTACAGCCCGGTGAGGAAGCCGGAATTGGTGACGCTCGTGTCGAGGAGGCCGAATTGCTGGGTCGTTGCGCCGGCAAAGAGCGCAAGGCCGATGAAGATGAAATTGCGCACGGTCTTCAGCCGCAGCGGCTCGGTCGCACGTTTCGTCTCGAGAATGGCGAAGGGCATGGCGACCAGTGTCGCGATCGCAAACCGGAGCGTGATGAACCACAAGGGGCTGATCGCATCCATGGCCGTCGACTGCGCAACGAAGCCGGCGCCCCAGATCGCGCCTGATATCAACAGCAGCAGATTGGCCTGAATGCGGGGCATGTTCGTTCTCCTCGGACAGGCCGCCGTCTAGCAGTTGCGTTCTGGGCGGGCAAGGCTCATCGTCAGCGTCTCGGCGCTCGGAGATG
This sequence comes from Ensifer sp. SSB1, assembly GCF_016652895.1. Lineage (NCBI taxonomy): Bacteria > Pseudomonadati > Pseudomonadota > Alphaproteobacteria > Hyphomicrobiales > Rhizobiaceae > Ensifer > Ensifer sp. SSB1. The sequence continues at coordinate 16,404 of NZ_JAEPRP010000022.1, read as the reverse complement.
GCGATGAACGACAGCGGATATTCCGGTAAGCCGCTTGCTCGCAAGCTGGGCTTGAGGACCGGTCAGGTGGCGTTGCTTCTCGGCGTTCCGCCCGGGCTCAGCGACGTCACCGGCTTTTCCGGTTTCTCGACCAGCGAAACGTCGATCGGCCCGGCAACCGAGCGCAGCTACGACTATGTGCATGTGTTCGAGACGCAGAGATCCGTATTGGCCAGGCTTGCGCCAGAGGTGGCGGCCCGGCTCAGGCATGACGGCATGCTCTGGATTTCCTGGCCGAAGAAGGCGTCGAAGGTGTCGACGACACTGACGGAAGATGTGCTGCGCGACATCTTCCTGCCGCTTGGCCTCGTCGATGTGAAGGTCTGCGCGGTCGATGCCGTCTGGTCCGGGTTGAAATTCGTGTTCCGCAGGGAGCTTCGCGACCGGCTGACGTGAAGGGCGAGGGCCGGAATTGTTACTGCGTCGCGCCTTTGGAAACCCGGAGAACGGCGCCGTCCTCCTCATCCGTCACCATCAGCAAAGCGCCGTCCGGCGCGACGACAACGTCGCGGATGCGGCCGAATTCGCCATCGAACAGCCGCTCCTCGTTGCCGATGGCGCCGCTGTCGTCGCGTTCGAGCCGTGCCAGGAGCTGGTACTTCAGCGCCGCGACCAGCAGGTCGCCGTCCCACTCAGGGAACATCTTCCCGCGGTAGACGGCAAGTGCGCCAGGCGCGATCGAGGGGTCCCAGTAGAAGAGGGGCTGGTCGAGGCCGTCCTTCGCCGTACCTTCGCCGATCTCGGCGCCGGAATAGTCCTTGCCGTAGGTGATGACCGGCCAGCCGTAGTTGTGGCCGGGCTGGGGATTGTTGATTTCGTCGCCGCCGCGGGCGCCGTGCTCGACCGTCAGCAGCGTGCCGTCCCTGGGATCGACGGCGATACCTTGAGGATTGCGGTGGCCCTTCGACCAGATCTCCGCCAACCCGCCGGTGCCGCCGCGATAGGGGTTCGATCCGGGAATGCTGCCATCGGCATTGATGTGCAGGATCGCTCCGGCATGGTCGCGTGGGTCTTGCGCCCGGTCACCTTCGCCGCGATCGCCGATGCCGAAAAACAGGCTGCCGTCGGGCGCGATCGCGATACGCGAGCCGAAATGCTGGCCCTTGCCGGTAAACTTGTTCATCCGGAAGAGCTCCCTGACGTCGGTCAGGCCGCTCTCGTCTTTTGCAAGCTTGGCCCGCACGACCGCGGTGCCGTAGCCGCCTTTGCCGCTGGCCGCCAATGTCAGGTAAAGCGTCCTGTTCTCGGCAAAGCCGGGGTCGAGGGCGATGTCGAGCAGGCCGCCCTGGCCGCGCTCGGCGACCTTGGGCACGCCCTTCAGCGGGCTCGACAGCTTGCCGTCGCGCAGGATCCTCAGTCGGCCGGGACGCTCGCTGATGATCAGGCCGCCACCCGGAAGCGCTTCGACGGACCAGGGGTGTTCAAGGCCGGTCGCCAGGGTCTCGACGCGCAAGGGGCCGTGCTGGCTTGGGAATTCGCGGGCCTCCTGCGCCGAGGCGCCGCAAGGGGCGAGGGCCGTTGCCAGCGTGAGAAACATCGCGAGCGCCGGCGCCTTATGCGCCCGCGTCGTTAGCTGTTCCAATGCTCCTGCATTCGTTCGCCGCATTCCGCTTCTCCGACCCGACTCGTTCAACAGGCAAGCTGGTGCGGTCGACGGAGGCGTTCAAGTCACAACCGATCAAAAGCGCTTTATTTCGAGATCGACCCGGTCGTCAGCGGCACCGGGCGCTGTTCGCCAATCAGTTCGGCATTGACGATGTAGCGCATCGGTCCCTGTTCGACCGCATCGAAGGGCCAGCAGGTGGCGAGCGCCAGATGATGGCCGGTGGCCGATGCGTTGATGCCGCTTTCGTCCCAGCGGGCGACCCGGCTTTCGCCGGCGCGGAACAGGAAGCGTCGGCCATCCTTGCGCGTCAGCACCAGGAGATCACCGGGGTTGACGTCCTTCAGCCAACGGAAATGCGTGTCGCGGTGGGCGGCGATGACGGAAGTACCCTCGTCACCGGGCAAAGGCGTCGTCGTCAGCCAGGCGGGGCCGAAGGCAAGCGCTTCGCCGCTTGCACCTTCGAGCACGATCGCCGAGCGGTTCAATCGAGGCGCGGTGATTTCGGCCGTCGTCTGAAAGTCGGCCCAGGGCCAGGGCTTTCCGTCCGGGTTGCCGTGCAACTGGGCCTCGAAGGTGCGTTTCAAGAGCACCTGCGAAACCTCTGCCTTGGCCTTCATGTAGAAGCCCTTGCCGATGAACATCAGACCGGCAAGGGCAATGAGTGCGATGACCGCAAGCACGATCGTCTCAACCGCCGAGAGGCGGGCGAGAAAGCCCGGCCGTGGCTCGGGCTTTTCGTTGTCAGCGGCCACGACGGCGCACTCCGGCAAGCACGACGGCGGCGATTGGCGCGCGCCAGAAGAGGAACGTCATGCCGGCGACGAGGGCAAAGGCCAGAAGCATCAGGCCGATCAGGATCTGCTTGTCCGCTTCCGTGGCCGTTTGCGGCAGGGTGACCTGGTTGTTGGCCTCCGCGATCAGGCCTGCCGCCCGCGCGGTTGGTGCCGCTCGCATGCGATCGGCCGTCGCCATGGCAAGCTTGGTCCGACTTTCGAGTGCAGCGTCGCGTTCGTCGACCTTGCCGGGCGTGGCTTCGCCGGGCTTTTCACCGAAGACCTTGCCGAAGTCCCAGCCAGCCGGAAGGTTGAGTGGCAGCCTGGTTTCGGCTTGAGGCTCGCCGGCCGGGCGTGACGGCGTTGCATCGACTGCGACCAGGCTGGTGACGCGGGAGACGAGGTGGTGGGCGAGCGCGACGGTCTCGATCCGCTGGTCGAGTGTGGCGGGATCGGCGATCGAAGCGGCGCTTGCCTCGAGATCATCGATCTTGCGGCGCGCCCAGAGCTTGGCGATGCCCTGGCCGGTCGAGGCCTTGGCGATGTCCATCTCGACCCGCCACGGCTGGTCGCCGGCCTTGCCGAGGATCTGCAGCTTGCCTTCGGGGGCTGCGCCGTCGAGTTCGGCCGTCAGCACGACCGGTTCTCCGCGATAGAGGTCGGGCATCGGGTTCGGGGTGATGTCGCCTGCCGACGCGCCGTCGAAGCTCGCGGAGATGTCGGTCATCGCGGGGCTTTCAAGCTTGGTGAAAAGCTCGCCCATGCGCTCGGCCACCTGGCTCTCCGAGCCGATCAGCGTGAAGGTGCCACGGCCATATTCGGCGGCCTTGGTCATGAAGTGGCTGTTCGGGGCCGAGCCGATGCCGACGGTAAAGACGCGAGCGTCGCCACGGTTCTTCTGGATCTCTTCGAAAAGCTGAATCTCGTTGCCGATCGCGCCGTCGGTCAGGAAGACCACCTGGCGCAGGGCACCGGACTGGACCGGTCCTTGCGTGCGAAGGGCTGCTTCCAGCGCCGGCAGCATTTCCGTACCGCCATCGGCCGTTAGCCCGCGGACATAGGCAATTGCCTCTTCGCGCTTGTCCGGTGTTGCCTCGGTGAGCTCCGGAAAATGCACGGACATGGTGTCGTCGAAGCGGATGACATTGAAACGGTCTTCGGGCTTCAACCTGGAGATCGCAAGCGCCAGGCTCTGCTTGGCCTGTTCCATAGAAGGGCCGGCCATGGAGCCCGAATTGTCGATGACGAAGACGATTTCGCGCCTGACGGGCTTGGCGTCGGTATCGCTTGCGGTGGCCGGTGGCGTGACGAAGGAGAGCAGATAAGTCTTGCCGTCCACCGTCTCGCGGAAGAGTCCGGCATAGGGGCTCTTGCCCTCGATCGCTTTCCAGGTGAGCTCGAAGTCGCGGTCGGCGGGCACGCTGTCGCCCCTCAGCGTCACGCGGCGGCTGAGATCGTCGAGATTGGCGATATCGACGTCGTGATAGCCGGATTTCACTTCGCCGAGCGGGAAGCCGGCCTTGAGGTTCACCGTCAGTGTGACGGGGTTGATCTTGGCGTTTGCCTTGGGATCGAGGACCGGGGCTTCGATCTTCTCGCGGTCGGGGACAGGATCGCTGACGGCATAGCCGGTGCGGCTGTCGAGATCGACGGTCTGGACGATCGGCTGCGGATTATAGCGCGGCGCCACCACCATCGGGAAGCGGAGGGAATAGAGGCCGTTCGATTGACGGACCGCGCTCTGATACTCGATCTGCACAACGACCGTTTCGCCAGGGCCAATATTGGCGACCTGGTTGGTGAAGATGTTCGGGCGCTGCTGTTCGAGAAGCGCTGCCTTTTTGCCCTCGGCCTTCGCTTGTTCGTAAATCTCTTTGGCGGCCTGGCGCGGCTTGATCTGGCCCTCGATGAAGCGGTCGCCGATCTGCATCTTCAGCGTATCGACGGCCGAATCCTCGGGCAGGGGGAAGACGTAGGTGCCTTCGACCCAGCCCTTGCTGGGGTTCTCGAAGCGCTGGGTTACGCGGGTGCGCATGATCGGGCCGTTGACGTCGATCGTCACGTCCGTCGCCAGCCGCGGTGCCTCGACGAAATAGCCCGGTTCCTTCGACGGGAAGAGCAAGGCGCCGGTGCCGACGTCGTTGGGGCGGACGTAGCCTGCCATCCGCTGGGGCTTGGCGTCTGGCGTTTCCGCGGCCGCCTGGGTCATCAGGCCGATGAACATCAGGATGCAGGCGGCAAGGGCCGCGAGCGCCAGATACATGCCCCAGCGCGCCTCGCTCTGTCGTGTTTTCATTGAGGCGATTTCGTCGTCGAGAAACATTGCATAACCCCCGTAATGCGAATGTGTTCGGATCATCGGAGGAAAAGCCCGGAAACCGGCTCTTGCGGGACGGAATTGCGGCGTTCCGCGACAGTTGTCGTGGCTAAATTATGGCATTTGCAATTTTGTAGAATTGCGCTGATTTTTTTGAATAAATCGCGATCAAGAACCGTTTCGGACTGATACGTTTCGTGGCCGTTCAAACCGCCGCCACATTTCCATTTTCGTGGCCTTGCGCTTGCAGGTGAGCATCGCCTTGAGATCTTGGCTGGCGATCGACAACGCTGATCGCACTCATGAAACTTTGTCATGGTGACGCTTTTTGCCCGCGTTTCCGGCGTTTTTGCCGTTCCGGCGCTTGCAAGACCGGGCGTCTTTCGACATAGACCTAACCGCTATGGAGCCTGGTTTTCTCCGTTCCGTAGCGATCACCTCGTCTCGAAACGATCAGGACCTTCACCCATGGCCTTCCTTGCCGATGCCCTCTCCCGTGTAAAGCCTTCCGCCACCATCGCCGTTTCGCAGAAAGCCCGTGAGCTGAAAGCGAAAGGCCGCGATGTGATCGGCCTCGGCGCCGGAGAGCCGGACTTCGATACGCCCGACAATATCAAGAAGGCTGCGATCGACGCGATCAACCGCGGCGAGACGAAGTACACGCCGGTTTCCGGCATTCCGGAACTGCGCGAAGCGATCGCCAAGAAGTTCAAGCGCGAGAACAACCTCGACTACACGGCTGCCCAGACGATCGTCGGCACCGGCGGAAAGCAGATTCTTTTCAACGCCTTCATGGCGACGCTCAACGCCGGCGATGAAGTCGTCATCCCGGCACCCTACTGGGTCTCCTATCCGGAAATGGTGGCGCTGTGCGGCGGCACGCCGGTCACCGTCTCGACCAAGCAGGAAAACAACTTCAAGCTCAGGGCAGAGGACCTGGACAAGGCGATCACGCCGAAGACCAAGTGGTTCATTTTCAACTCGCCGTCCAACCCGTCGGGCGCTGCCTACAGCCATGCCGAGCTCAAGGAACTGACCGACGTTCTGATGAAGCATCCGCATGTCTGGGTTCTGACCGACGACATGTACGAGCACCTGACCTATGGCGACTTCAAGTTCGCGACTCCGGTCGAAGTCGAACCCGGCCTTTATGACCGCACGCTGACGATGAACGGCGTCTCCAAGGCCTATGCCATGACCGGCTGGCGTATCGGCTACGCAGCCGGCCCGCTGCAGCTGATCAAGGCCATGGACATGATCCAGGGCCAGCAGACCTCCGGCGCCACCTCGATCGCCCAGTGGGCGGCCGTAGAGGCGCTGAACGGCACGCAGGACTTCATCCCCGAGAACAAGAAGATCTTCGAAGGCCGCCGCGATCTCGTCGTGTCGATGCTGAACCAGGCCAAGGGCATTTCGTGCCCGACGCCGGAAGGTGCCTTCTACGTCTATCCGTCCTGCGCCGGCCTGATCGGCAAGACAGCACCGTCGGGCAAGGTGATCGAGACGGACGAAGACTTCGTCTCGGAACTCCTGGAATCCGAAGGCGTTGCCGTCGTGCACGGCTCGGCCTTCGGCCTCGGCCCGAACTTCCGCATCTCCTATGCGACCTCGGAAGCCCAGCTCGAAGAAGCTTGCCGCCGCATCCAGCGCTTCTGCGCCGCCTGCAAGTAAGCGCGAGCAACCGCATCTGACAAAAAAAGCCCGCCGGAAACGGCGGGCTTTTCGTTCGCAAAGCGATTCAACGGGCAGCGAACCTGATTCAAATCAGCCGGCTAAGGCGTTGAAATCAGACTCGAACCTCAGGCGCCGGGAACCTCGTCGTCGCCGACGACGCCACCCTCGCTTTCGAGGATGGAGAGGCGGCGTGCCTCCGAACGGGTGAACTTCAGCCGCACGCCGATGCCGCGCTCGCCCTCCGGCAGAAACACCGCACCGGCATTTTCCAGCGCGTGCTTCAGCGACAGGATCACCTCGTCGGCGGGTGTTTCCAGCTTGCGCTCAAATTTGAGGATCGTATCCTCGTCAACGCCCGAAAAGCTCGAGAGCATCTCGCGCGAGATTTCGATCAGCGCCCGGGCGGCGCGGCACTGTGGACCTGTAATCATCGTTATCTCCAGTTGCAGTGGAGGATGCGCGAAGGCCGGCGACGGGTCAACCGTAGCACATCTTCACGATTTCTCGCTTGGTGTTCGCTCTGGAGCTAAGTCTGCAAGGATGGACGCGTTGCCGAAAAAGTGGGATGCGTGGACCCGTCGTCCACAAATGCAGCCACTGAGCCTCCTCAATGCGCAATCTCAACGATTTCATCATCTTCGCCCATGTGGTCGACCACAAGGGTTTTGCTCCGGCGGCACGCGTCCTCAACGTGCCGAAGTCGACGCTCAGCAAACGCGTGGCGGAACTGGAGAAGACGCTCGGCGTCCGGCTCATCAACCGCACATCCCGGCGCTTCACGGTGACCGAGATCGGCGAGGATTTCTATCGGCATGCGGCCGCGATGCTGATCGAGGCGGAAGCGGCCGAGGCCGTGGTCATGGGCAGGCTCGCCGAACCAAGCGGCACCGTGCGCATCACTGCCTCGGTGCCGACGGCGCAGATGACGCTTGCCGGGTTGCTGCCGCAACTAGCGCTCGCCTATCCCAAGATGCGGGTGGCGCTGCACGCGACCGACCGCTTCGTCGATCTGATCCAGGAAGGCTTCGATATCGCCGTGCGCGATCATTTCGCGCCCTTGCCCGATTCCGGTCTCGTCCAGCGGCGGGTCGCCACGCAGGTGATCTGGCTGGTTGCCGCACCCGGTTATCTCGCGCGACGCGGCACGCCGATTGAGCCAGGTGAACTCGATGACCACGATGGGCTGCTCACGTCGCCGACCAGCGATGGCTGGACGCTCCGAAACGGGGATGACGCAGCTGTCTCGGTCAAGCCCGAGCCGCGCTTCGTCGCGGACGAATCCCAGGTGCTTCTCGAGGCGGCGCTTTCCGGCCTGGGAATTACGGCACTACCGCGCAAGCTCTGCGGTGCCGAGATCGACAATGGCAGCCTCGTGCGGGTGCTGCCCGGCTGGCAGGCGGGGCTTGTCACGACAACCCTTCTGATGCCGCATCGGCGTGGCCAGCTCCCTTCGGTTCGGGCCGTTGTCGATTTCATTGCCGACCGCCTGGGCGAAGGCTGACGGCGACAGCCTGCTGGAGATGCCTTCCCGCGCACTTGCCTACGGGGTCCGCCAGGTGAGATCTGCAAATGAAAAGGCCCGCACGAGGCGGGCCATTTCATGTGATTTTGTCGGGCTTAGCGTTCGGCCAATGCCGGTTCGCCCTTCTTCTCGCGCACGAGGTTCATGAAGCGACGGAAAAGGTAGTGGCTGTCCTGCGGGCCGGGGGAAGCTTCCGGGTGGTGCTGGACCGAGAAGACCGGCTTGCCGGCGACGCGCAGGCCGCAGTTCGTGCCGTCGAAGAGCGAAATGTGAGTCTCTTCAACGCCATCCGGCAGAGACTTCGAATCCACCGCGAAGCCGTGGTTCATCGAGACGATCTCGACCTTGCCGGTGGTGTGATCCTTGACCGGATGGTTGGCGCCGTGGTGGCCCTGATGCATCTTCTCGGTCTTGCCGCCGAGTGCCAGCGCCAGCATCTGGTGGCCGAGGCAGATGCCGAAGACGGGGATGTCGGTCTTCAGCAGGTTCTGAATGACGGGAACGGCATACTTGCCGGTTGCCGCCGGGTCGCCCGGGCCGTTGGAAAGGAAGATGCCGTCCGGCTTCTGCGCCAGCACTTCGTCGGCGCTGGTCGAGGCAGGCATGACGGTGACGCGGGCGTTGAGACCGGCGAAAAGCCGCAGGATATTGCGCTTCACGCCGTAGTCGAGCGCGACGATGTGGTAGGCCGCATCGGTTTCGCCGAGCGTCGAGAAGCCCTCGTTCCAGACCCAGGGCTTTTCGTTCCAGCGCGAGGACTGGCCCGAGGTTGCGACCTTGGCGAGGTCGAGGCCTTCAAGCCCGCTCCAGGCCTTGGCTTCCGCCTTCAAGGTATCGATATCGAAGACGCCCGAGGGATCGTGGGCGATGACGGCGTTCGGCATGCCGTTCTCGCGGATCCAGGCGGTAAGCGCGCGGGTGTCGATGCCGCAGAGGCCGATGATGCCGCGGGCCTTCAGCCAGGTGTCGAGGTGCTTGGCGGCGCGGTAGTTCGACGGTTCGGTGATGTCGGCCTTGAAGATGACGCCGACCGCGCCGTGGCGTGCTGCCGGCGTCAGATCTTCGATGTCTTCGTCATTGGCGCCGATGTTGCCGATGTGCGGGAAGGTGAAGGTGACGATCTGGCCGAGATAGGAGGGGTCCGTCAGGATTTCCTGGTAGCCCGTCAGTGCCGTGTTGAAGCAGACCTCCGCCTGCACCTTGCCGGTCGCGCCGATGCCCTTGCCTTCGATCACGGTGCCGTCAGCCAGAACGAGCAGAGCGGTTGGTTTTTCAGTGGTCCATGCGGGTGTCGCGGTCATCGTTCCTATCCCGTTGCGGCGCGAAGCGGGGCTTGAAAGCCCGGCAATCGATCGCCATTTCATGTGCTCAGGCATGGACGCGCGGAATCCCCGCGGAAAGTGCTCTCATGCCGATGTCGTGCAGGTGCGGGAAAATAGCCAAAGCGCTTCTCCTGGTCAACCGGCCGCTGTGAATTGTCTGGAAATAAAATTCCTTATAATTCAAGCGGTTGCGTATTCCGTTTGATTGCACCTGTCACACTGGTTTAAGACGACGACAACAATGATGGTTTCGAACCGGTTCCGGGCAGAGCACCGCGGGCCGGTTTCGACATGGAGTATGGACATGCGCGACCAGTTCGCTGACGCACTGAAGGAAGCCCTGAAAGCCAAGGATACGCGGCGTACCTCGACCGTGCGGCTGATCCAGGCGGCGATCAAGGACCGGGACATTGCCAATCGCGGCCAGGGCAAGGACCCGGTCAGCGATGACGACATCCTGCAGATCCTCGCCAAGATGATCAAGCAGCGCGAGGAATCGGCCCGTATCTACGACGAGGGTGGCCGGCCGGAACTTGCCGAGCAGGAGCGCCAGGAAATCGTGATCATCAACCACTTCCTTCCGGCACAGCTTCCGGAAGAGAAGGTGCGCGAACTCTGCGCCTCGGTGATCCAGGAAACCGGCGCCCACGGCCTGCGCGACATGGGCAAGTGCATGAACGTGCTCAAGGAGCGCTACCCGGGCCAGATGGACTTCGCCAAGGCGTCCGGTCTCGTGAAGGACCTGCTCAAGTAAGGGCGGATCAAATACCGGCGCACGCCCGTCCATAGGTGACGGGCGTCGCCTCTTCGGCGTCTGCGAATATCTTGTCTTCGAACGCCCGATCGATCAGCGCGAACTTCTCCGCCTGATAGTCCCAATATTCCCGGATGAAAGCCTTCGAAAGCCAGACGCCACCGCGTCCGGGTGTTCGCTCCCAGCCCATGCTGCCGAGCAGGGCCGCCTTGTCGAAGATCCGCTTGAGATGCGTCTTCGAAATCATGAAGCGTTCGCTGAGGTCACTGGGCGAAACGGAACCGATCGCCAGTCGCTCGGCCTCGGGGTCGAAGGTGCCGATGCGGGAGAACAGATCGTCCATCACCACGCCGCCGGAATTGACCCAGGTGAAGAGATCGAAGGTCGGTCCGGGACGGCGAACCTTGTCGTTTCCGACAAGGGCATGAGCGACTGCCGCCTGCAGCCGGCCAAACTGGGTCGGGTCCTGCGTCAGCGTCGCCACGCGCGACCGGCCATCGAGCACGTCGAGAATGGCAAGGTGCGCCAGCATCCATTTCCAGACATAATCAAGCGCAGCGTCCGTGGGCTCGATCGGCCGATTGCGCTTGGTGGGTGGTGACACCGTGTATTGCGCGAAGCGATAGGCGATCATCTCCTGCACGAACGAGGCCGCGGTGTTGCGGCTGGCGATATCGTTGGCGACGGCATAGTTGATGAAACGCCCGCTATAGAGGCCGCTAAACAGATCTTCGGGATCGCGGTCGTGATGGAGGGCGAGACCGGATTGGGCCATCAGCCAGCGCTGCTGCGAAGCGAAGATCGAAGCGAGCCGCGGGTTGTCCCCATACATGGAGACCATGCCGCGGGCGTAATCCAGGACGGCGCTGAAGAAGACAGGACTGGACGCGAGCGCTTCGACAGCAATGGCCATGATGGGTGTTCCAATTCGGGACACCGAATTGACGCTGTTCACCTTCGGCGAGTCAAGCGCTACTTTTGGTCTTTGGAAGCCCGTTGCTGCCCTCTTGGGTTGTGGTTGCGAGCGTAATTCCCGTTTCCGTCCTGTGAATTGCGGGCAAGCCGGATCACTCTTGTGGCGTCCCGCGGACTTGCCGCCTATATGGAGGATCGACCAGAGGTTTTCATGCGCTTTTCACCATCCTTTCTCGACGAGATACGCGATCGCGTGCCGATTTCGGACGTGATCGCCAAGCGCGTCTCCTGGGATCGGCGCAAGACCAATGTTTCGCGCGGTGATTATTGGGCCTGCTGCCCCTTCCATGGGGAGAAGTCGCCGAGCTTCCACTGCGAGGATCGCAAGGGCCGCTACCATTGTTTCGGCTGCGGCGTCTCCGGCGACCATTTCCGTTTTCTCACGGACCTTGAGGGCTTGAGCTTCCCGGAAGCCGTGCAGCAGATCGCCGATATGGCGGGCGTTGCCATGCCGCAGCCTGATCCGCAGGCCGAACGGCGGGAAAAGGAGCGCACCAGCCTTCTCGACGTCATGGAGTTGGCGACCGCATTTTTCGAGGATCAGCTTCAGACTGCGGGCGGCGCCAAGGCGCGTGCCTATCTGCGCGAGCGCGGCCTGACGGGGCGTACGATCGAAACCTTCCGCCTGGGCTTTGCGCCCGACAGCCGCAATGCGCTGAAAGAATTCCTGGCCGGCAAGGGCATCGGCAAGGAGCAGATCGAGGCCTGCGGCCTCGTCGTCCACGGTCCGGACGTGCCTGTTTCCTACGACCGTTTTCGCGATCGCATCATGTTCCCGATCCTGTCGTCACGCGAGAAGGTCATCGCCTTCGGCGGCCGCGCCATGTCGCCGGATGCACCGGCGAAGTATCTGAACTCCAACGAGACCGAGCTCTTCCACAAGGGCAACGTGCTCTACAATTTCGCCCGTGCCCGCCGCGCGGCGCAAGGTGCGTCCCGTCTGGCCGACGCCGGACCGGACGATGCCGCGGGAACCATCATCGCCGTCGAAGGCTACATGGACGTGATCGCGCTGCATCAGGCGGGCGTCGAAAATGCGGTCGCGCCGCTCGGCACGGCATTGACCGAGAACCAGCTAGACCTTCTCTGGAAGATGACGTCTCAGCCGGTACTCTGCTTTGATGGCGATGGCGCCGGCATCCGCGCCGCCAATCGCGGCGTCGACCTGGCGCTGCCGCACCTCAAACCCGGCCGCTCGGTGCGTTTCGCCATGCTGCCTGACGGCAAGGACCCGGACGACCTGGTGCGCCACGAGGGCCGCGCGCCCTTCGACAAGGTGCTCGCCAATGCGCGGTCGCTTGCCGACATGGTCTGGCAGCGCGAGATCCAGGGCGGATCGTTCGACACGCCGGAAAAGCGCGCCGAGCTTGAGGCGAAGTTGAAGCAGGTCACGGCCGTCATCGCCGACGAGAGCGTGCGCCGCCACTATGGCCAGGACATGCGCGACCGGCTGAACGCCTTCCTGCAATCGTCAGGATCGGGGCGGGGAGAGCGGCGTCCGTTCGAGCGCGGCGGCAGGCCCGGCAACGGCCCCCGCGGTGCCGGCGGGCCGAGAGGGCCGAATGCGGCAGGACCGACGGCGATCTCCGATCGGCTGGCGCGGTCTTCGCTCGTCAGCGGGCAGCAGATCGCGCCGCTGTTGCGCGAAAGCGTGCTGGCACTCACCATCGTCAATCATCCGCAATTGCTGTTCGACGAATATGATGAGATCTCGACGATCGAATTCGATCATCGCGACCTGCAACGCTGCTGGGCGGCGGTGCTGAATGCCGCGGCCGCGCAAGGGCCGCGCCTGACGCGCGAAGGTCTGGTCGAGCAGCTGCATGCCGAAGGTTTCGGCGCCTTGATCGGCGCGATCGACCAGCAGATCCGCTATGCGCGACTTTGGACCGCGACGACGGTGGCGGCACCCGAGGATGCCCGCGAAGGCTACCTGCAGGCGCTGGCCCTGCACCAGCGCTCCAAGGCGCTGCATTGGCAGCGGCGCGAGCTCGAACGTGAACTGGCGCACGCGACCGAGGAAGGCGACCTCGAGGCGGTGCCGCAACTGCTGCGCACGCTTCAGGAAGTTCAGCTCGAAGTGACGCGGCTTGAGAACCAGGAAGCGATCATCGAGGGTTTCGGGGTGCTTTCCGGCCGCGTGAAGGGGCCAGCAGCGCGCTAGTCCAAAAACTTACGCTGCCACGCTGAAATCCCACCCGATCTTAACCGAACGCCGACTATTCGCGCCAATGTTCGGCCACCCACGGAGCGGGACGGATGTAGTGGCGCAGGTAGCGGAGCGGGTTCTTTTCACGACGGTCGCCGTTGAACAGGCGGCGAATGTGGCCAAGCGGCGTGTCCACCCGGCCACGATAGCCATATTGCCCGTCGATCGCATGCTGCGGCAGCAGGCTGCGCGGGAAGAGCACCACGCGCGCATCGGCCGGCAGGCGCGGCTCGAAGAAATAGTTGAGCGGGAAGGTCCAATGACAGTCCTGCCGGAAGTGCAGGACCCAGCGTCTTGGGAAAAGCTTCACGCCGCCGGGCGCATTGCGCGTGACGAAACGTTGCTCGAAGCGATATTCATCGGCAATGCCCTGAGGATTGGCAGCAAACTTCTGCTGCAGGGGCACGAGCTTGCCCACCGGAAAGCGGAACAGCGAGGTCTGGCCGAGACGCTCGAACGGGGTTGTCTGGTTCCTGGCGAGAATAACGTCGTCAGGTTCGCCGACCTCGAAGAAAGAATCGAGCGACCCGACGATGACGATGTCGAGATCGAGAAACAGCACCGGACCCTTGAGGTTGCCGAGCTTGGGCCCCCACAGCCGCGACTTCTGCCAGATCCCGGGCGTGTTCGTGGGCATGTCCGCGATGTTGAGCGGCGGCAGGTCCTCGCAGAGAATTTCCGGACGCAGCCCTTCGAAATTGTCGTTGAAGCAGGTGAAGGTGAAGGGCGGGGTGATGTTGCGTGCCACCATGGCATAAAGCCGGTTGATGAACGGAGCGCCGTACTTCGTACCCCAATTGATACAGATGATCTGCTTGACGCCGCCGCTCGCCGCTAGAATGTTCGCCATGATGACTTCCCGATTTTTTGGGAGCCACTAAAGTACTGGTGCGTCATCAAGGTCAAGCTGGCAAAAGGCTCAATCCCCCACGTTGAAAAGCCTGCCGATCGCGCGGGATAATCGCTGCTTTCTCTTCATTTGCCCTGACGACTATGGCATTGCGGCCGCATCTTGCGATGATTGCAGGCAGTGATTCCCGTGAAGGAGACGTGATGGAGTTTGTCGAAAGGGCGAAGCGCGCCGCAAGCGCTGCCAGCCATCTGTTCGACGACGCCGGCCCGGCGCCGCTCGATGTGCTGAAGCGCGTCTATGGCTATTCCGCCTTTCGCGGCAAGCAGCAGGCAGTGGTCGAGCATGTGACCGGTGGCGGCGATGCCGTTGTCCTCTTCCCGACCGGTGCTGGAAAATCGCTCTGTTTCCAGATCCCGGCGCTCTGCCGTCCCGGGCTCGGTGTGGTCGTCTCGCCTCTGATTGCGCTGATGCGCGACCAGGTGGAGGCGTTGAAGCAGCTCGGCGTCAACGCGGCGGCCCTCAACTCGTCGCTGACCCGCGAGGAAGCAATCGCCGTGCGGCGGCAGGTCCATGACGGCACGCTCGACCTTCTCTACGTGACGCCGGAGCGCATCGTCACCGACGGTTTCGCGGATCTGCTCGGCGATGCCCGCATCGCGCTTTTTGCCATCGACGAGGCGCACTGCGTTTCGCAATGGGGCCATGACTTCCGTCCGGAGTACCGCGCGCTCGGGCTTCTGGCGGAGCGCTATCCGGGCGTGCCGCGCATCGCGCTGACGGCGACCGCCGATCCGCATACCCGCGACGATATCGTCGAGCGACTGGCGCTGACCAATGCCAAGGTCTTCACCACCAGCTTCGACCGCCCGAACATCGCCTATGAAATCGTCGAGCGCGACCAGCCACGCCAGCAACTGCTGCGCTTTCTTTCGCGCTTCAAGGGGTCGTCAGGCATCGTCTATTGTCTGTCGCGCGCCAAGGTCGAGGATACGGCCGAGTGGCTGAACGCCCAGGGCATCCGGGCGCTGCCCTATCACGCCGGCATGGATCGGGCGCTGCGCGACAAGCATCAGGATGCATTCCTGAAAGAGGAGAGCCTTTGCCTGGTTGCAACCGTCGCCTTCGGCATGGGCATCGACAAGCCCGACGTACGCTATGTCGCTCATCTCGATCTGCCGGGCTCGGTTGAGGCCTATTATCAGGAAACCGGTCGCGCCGGCCGCGACGGCCAGCCGTCGGAGGTCTGGATGGCCTATGGCATGGCTGATGTGCTGCAGCGCCGCCGGATGATCGACGAGGGTGGGGCGGCGGATGACATCAAGCGTATCGAGCGCGGCAAGCTCAACGCGCTGCTTGCGATCTGCGAGACCGCGGGCTGCCGCCGCCAGGCGATCCTCGCGCATTTCGGCGAGGCCCATCCCGGCCGCTGCGGCCATTGCGACACCTGCCTGAAGCCGGTCGAGACCTGGGATGGCACGGAGGCGGCGATCAAGGCGCTGGCGGCCGTCTATCGCACCGGTGAGCGCTTTGGCACCGGCCATGTGGTCGATGTGCTCATGGGCACGGTCAACGAAAAGACCGAGCGCTTCGGGCATGTCGACATGCCGGTCTTCGGTGCCGGCAAGAATCTGCCGGCCCGCACCTGGCAGTCGGTCTTCCGGCAGCTGCTGGCGGCAGGACTGATCAGTGTCGATCATACGGCCTTCGGGGCGATAAAGCTCGAACCGGAGGCCCGCGCCGTGTTCAAGCACGAACGCCAGGTGTTCTTCCGCAAGGACAGGCCGACGTCGGGCAAGGCCGCCCGCGGTGCCAAGTCGGGCTCGCAGCGCGAGCGCGCGGATCTTGCGGGTTCGGATCTCGAGCTGTTCGAACTGCTGCGCGCCGAGCGCTTTACGATCGCCAAGGACCTGAACGTCCCACCCTATGTCGTCTTCCCCGACGCAACGCTGATTGCACTCGCCAAGGAACGCCCACGCGGCTTCGACGAACTGCTCGATATTCCCGGCATCGGCGAAAGCAAGCGCGAACGTTACGGCGAGGCATTTCTTGCTGTCATTGACGGGTATCTGGACGGGTGAAGACGTTCGCGCCGGCGGCCGGCACGTTCGAAGCCAGACGGAAAATGTCCGTCAGCATATCCGGCGCGACACAATATGTCTGCCACGCCATCTCGTAGTGAAATGGCCTGTCGTTTTCACGCTCCATGCCGCAGCGCGCCGGATTTTGCTGCAAGTCAAAAGCCGTCATGATACTCGTCAGCCACGCGATGTTTTCTTCAAGTGAGGGCGCCATGACTTCAGCCTTTCTGTCCCATCTCCGTTTAGAGCTCGATGGCCTGAAGACGGCCGGGTTGTACAAGT
>NZ_JAEPRP010000269.1:0-6383 GCF_016652895.1 Ensifer sp. SSB1 | reverse complement strand
ACAAGGGCATTTTGACCGTCGGCGTCGTCACCAAGCCGTTCCATTTCGAAGGCGCGCGCCGCATGCGTCTCGCCGACCAGGGCATCGCCGAACTGCAGAAGTCGGTCGACACCCTGATCGTCATCCCCAACCAGAACCTCTTCCGCATCGCCAACGACCGCACGACCTTTGCGGACGCCTTCGCGATGGCCGACCAGGTTCTGTATTCGGGCGTTGCCTGCATCACCGACCTCATGGTCAAGGAAGGCCTCATCAACCTCGACTTCGCCGACGTCCGTTCGGTAATGCGTGAGATGGGCCGCGCGATGATGGGTACCGGCGAAGCTTCGGGCGAAGGCCGCGCACTGGCCGCTGCCGAAGCCGCGATCGCCAACCCGCTGCTCGACGAAACCTCGATGAAGGGCGCCCAGGGCCTGCTGATCTCGATCACCGGCGGCCGCGACCTGACGCTGTTCGAACTCGACGAAGCTGCAACCCGTATTCGCGAAGAAGTCGACCCGGATGCCAACATCATCCTCGGCGCGACGTTCGACGAAGAACTCGAAGGCCTCATCCGCGTCTCGGTCGTCGCCACCGGCATCGACCGTACGGCTGCGGAGGTGGCGGGTCGTTCCGCCGACTTTCGTCCGGTAGCCGCCAAGCCGGTCGTTCGGCCGTCCGCCGCCATTCCGGCCCAGCAGCCGCAGCCGGTTGCCCAGCATCAGCCGACCCCGGTTCACCAGCCGGTGATGCAGCAGCCGGTCGCTCAGCCGGTTCAGCAGCCGGTGCAGCAGCAGGCAACTGCCGACCAGATCGCAGCGGCCATCCGCGAAGCCGAAATGGAGCGGGAACTGGATATCGCGACCCGCGCTGCCCAGGCACAGGCCCAGGCTCCGGTTCAGCCGATGCACGAAGAGAACTTTCGCCCCCAGAGCAAGCTTTTCGCCGGCGCAGCACCGGTAGAAGCCGCTCCGGTCATGCGCCAGCCGCAGCCGCAGATGCAGCCGGTTCAGGTCCAGCCGCAGCCGCAGCCGGTCATGCGCCAGGAGTCTGTCGCTCCGGTCATGCGTCAGCAGCCGGAACAGGTGCGCATGCCGAAGGTCGAAGACTTTCCGCCGGTCGTAAAGGCCGAGATGGACCGCCGCGCCCAGCCGGCAGCTCCGATGCAGGAAGAGCGCGGCCCGATGGGTCTGCTCAACCGCATCACCAGCTCGCTTGGCCTGCGTGACCGCGAACAGACCCCTGCAGCCGCCGACATGACGGCGTCTGCACCGACCGCTGCTTCCCAGCAGCGCCGGCCGCTCTCGCCGGAAGCGAGCCTCTATGCGCCGCGTCGCGGCCAGCTTGACGATCACGGTCGCGCTTCGCAGCAGGCGCGCCCGCACGAAGATGATCAGCTCGAAATCCCGGCGTTCCTGCGCCGTCAGTCGAACTGATTGGAAGGCCCGTTCCTTCACCTTGCCGAATGCCCGGGCAACTGCCCGGGCATTTTTGCATTTTCTTCATCATTTCAGATGTTTGATCCTGTGTTACGGACCGTCGCAAATACGTAACAAAGCGAAACGAACAGTGATTTGGAATGGTGCCTCCAAACTCTTATTTTCAGACTCGAAATTGGGGACGCATGCGATTCGATCAAGCGCTGTCTGTTCGAAACGCAGAGGATCGGACTTTGCTCCGAGACTCTCGGGTGCCTTGCTTGTGCCCTGAAGATTGCTGCGTTCACCGGCAGGTTTTGGCCATCGGCCACAAGTATTGAAAGTGACGAGAATGGGAATCGAATTGCTCGGGTTTCAGACGACGATTGCAAGCCCGGTAACGCTGAAGGGTATCGGCGTTCATTCGGGTGCGGAAGTGTCGATCACCTTCCACCCGGCCGAAGCCGATGCGGGCATCGTTTTCCAGCGCATCCAGGCAAACGGCCGGGTTAGCGAATACAAGGCGGTTTCCTCGCAGGTCGGCAACACTGATCTGTGCACCGTTCTCGGCATGTCGCCGGCCACCTCGATCGCCACGATCGAACATGTGATGGCTGCCATCTACGCGCTCGGCCTCGACAACCTGACGATCGAAGTTCATGGCGCTGAAATGCCGATCATGGACGGCAGCTCCGAACCCTTCATCGACGCGATCGAGCTGGTGGGCGTTCGTGCCCTTGCGGTCAAGCGTCGCTACATCCGCATCGTCAAGCCGGTCCGCATCGAATCGGGCGCCTCCTGGTCGGAGTTCACGCCCTATGACGGCATGCGCTTCGAGGTCGAGATCGAGTTCGATTGCCCGCTGATCGGCCGCCAGTCCTGGAAGGGCGACATGACGCCGTCGGTCTTCAAGCGAGAGCTGTCGCGCGCCCGCACCTTCGGCTTCATGCGCGATGTCGAACGCCTCTGGGCCGCCGGCTTTGCGCTCGGCTCCTCGCTCGAAAATTCGGTCGTCATTTCCGACGACAACGCCGTCATCAATGTCGAGGGCCTGCGTTACACGGACGAGTTCGTTCGCCACAAGACGCTCGATGCGGTTGGCGACCTCTCGCTCGCCGGTGCCCCGTTCATCGGCTGCTACCGCTCCTATCGCGGCGGCCACAAGATGAACGCCAACGCGCTGAAGGCGCTCCTCAGCGATCCGACGGCCTACGAAGTCGTCGAAACGGCGACCCCGCGTCAGCGTACCCGCGCGCGCGATATGGTTGCCGTTGCAGTTCCGGGCTTCGCGCCTTGGTCCGCATAACAAAAAAAGTTACAATCTCCTCCAGTCGCCGGCCGAAAGGCCGGCATTTTCATGATAGGGCCGCCACAAATTTGCATGAATCACCGATCATGACGTTGCGGTCTCAAGGTAACTTGCTCTAAAAGCGCATGTCTGGCGGGGTCCAAGCCCGCAGAATGGAACGGGAATATCCGATGGTTCTTGCAGTTTCTGTTGATCTGAGAAAGTCAGCGCGCGTGGCGGCCGTGATTGTTGCGGCCATTGCCGGCAGCGCCCTGATTACCGCCTGCCAGAACGATCCCGATATCGACATCACCAAGCTGACGGCGGAAACCGATCCACCGGAAGTGCTCTATAATCAAGGTCTTGCCAACCTCAACGCCGGCAAGACGACGGAAGCGTCGCGCAAGTTCGAAGCGCTCGACCGCCAGCATCCGTTCTCGGAATATGCCCGCAAGGCGCTGGTGATGAATGCCTTCGTTTCCTACCGCAACGGGCAGTACCAGGAGGCGATCAACGCCACCGGTCGTTACCTCAATCTCTATCCGCAGTCCGAAGACGCGGCCTATGCGCAGTACATCCAGGGCCTGGCCTATACCAAGCAGATCCCGGCGGTAACGCAGGACCAGAAGCCGGCAATGCGGGCGATCGAGGCCATGCAGGCCGTCGTCGATCGCTATCCGGACTCCGAATATGTCGACGACGCCAAGTCGAAGATCCGTTTTGCCCGCGACCAGCTGGCCGGCAAGGAAATGCAGGTCGGCCGCTACTATCTCGAGCGCAAGGAATACCTTGCCGCCGTTTCGCGCTTCCGCGTCGTGATCGAGCAGTATCCGAACACCAACCAGGTGGAGGAAGCGCTGGCGCGCCTGACCGAGGCCTATTACTCGATGGGCGTGACCCAAGAGGCGCAGACCGCTGCCGCCGTTCTCGGCCACAACTATCCGGACAGCCAGTGGTACTCCGATTCCTTCAAGCTGCTGCAGTCGGGTGGCCTCGAGCCGCGTGAAAGCGGCAACTCGTGGATTTCGCGCGCTGCCAAGAACCTCATCGGCGCCTGATTTCGTCAGCGCCCGTCAAGGAAGATTTAACCCCGGATGCTCGCCCAGCTTTCGATCCGCGATATCGTCCTGATTGAACGGCTTGATCTGGCTTTTGACGCCGGGCTCTCGGTGCTGACCGGCGAGACCGGTGCCGGCAAATCCATCCTGCTCGATAGTTTGTCGCTGGCGCTTGGCGGCCGTGGTGACGGCTCGCTGGTGCGCCACGGTTCGGACAAGGGGCAGGTGACGGCGGTCTTCGACGTGCCGGCCGGTCATTCGGCGCGGCTGATGCTCGGTGAAAACGGCATCGACGACGACGGCGATCTGATCTTCCGCCGCGTGCAATCAGCCGACGGCCGCACCAAGGCCTATGTCAACGACCAGCCGATCAGTGTGCAGCTGATGCGCCAGCTCGGGCAGACGCTTGTCGAAATTCACGGACAGCACGACGATCGTGCGCTCGTCGATATCGACGCGCACCGTACGTTGCTCGATGCTTTCGGCGGCACCGCCGACGAGGCGCAGCATGTCGGCAACCTCTTCCGGGCCTGGAAGGACGCCGAGCGCGGACTGAAGAAGCACCGCGAGCGCGTCGAGGCGGCCGCGCGCGAGGCTGACTATCTGCGGTCCTCCGTGGAAGAGCTGGAAAAGCTTAGCCCG
Source organism: Ensifer sp. SSB1 (assembly GCF_016652895.1). Taxonomy (NCBI): domain Bacteria; kingdom Pseudomonadati; phylum Pseudomonadota; class Alphaproteobacteria; order Hyphomicrobiales; family Rhizobiaceae; genus Ensifer; species Ensifer sp. SSB1. Next base: position 1,998 of record NZ_JAEPRP010000269.1, on the reverse strand, counting down.
CGCGACGGCGAAGAAGACGAGCTCGCCGAGAACCGGGCGCGGATGATGAAGGCCGAGCGCATCGCCGGCGACATCAACGAAGCCTCGGAGTTCCTGAACGGCAATGCTTCGCCGGTTCCGCTGATCGCCTCGCTGGTGCGCCGTCTCGAGCGCAAGAGCCAGGAAGCGCCGGGCCTGCTCGAAGAAACGGTCGAGTTGCTCGACGGGGCGCTGAACCAGCTTTCGGATGCGCAGATGTCCGTCGAGCGGGCGCTGCGCAACACCGAATTTGACCCGAAAGAGCTGGAGCGGGTGGAGGAACGCCTGTTCGCCCTTCGCGGCGCCAGCCGCAAATACTCCGTGCCGGTGGCCGAGTTGCCGGCGCTGGCTGCGCGCATGATCTCCGATCTGGCCGATCTTGACGCAGGCGAAGAAAAGTTGAAGCAGCTTGAAGGGCAGGTCGGCGTCGCCAGGTCAGCCTTCGACGCGTCGGCGCGCTCGATTTCGGAAAAGCGTCACCGGACGGCATCCGCCCTTTCCGCCGCCGTCATGGCCGAACTGCCGGCGCTCAAGCTCGAGCGCGCGCGCTTCATGGTGGAAGTGCAGAGCGACCCGGCCCAAGCGACGGCCGAAGGCATCGACCTCGTCGAGTTCCACGTCCAGACGAACCCCGGCACCCGTCCGGGGCCGATCATGAAAGTGGCTTCAGGCGGCGAACTCTCCCGCTTCCTGCTGGCGCTGAAGGTGGCGCTTGCCGATCGCGGCTCGGCGCCGACTCTCGTCTTCGACGAAATCGACACCGGCGTTGGTGGTGCTGTGGCCGACGCCATCGGCCAGCGGCTGAAGCGTCTTTCGGGCACCGTGCAGGTGCTTTCCGTCACCCACGCGCCGCAGGTCGCGGCTCGCGCGGCAACGCACCTATTGATCTCCAAGGGGCCTTCGGCCGAAAAGTCGGAGATGATCTCTACCCGCGTCGCCCGTATGGACGACAAGGCCAGAACCGAGGAAATCGCCCGCATGCTTGCCGGTGCCTCGATCACCGAAGAGGCAAGGGCGGCTGCCGCCCGACTGCTCGCCGGTAACGGCTAGCCGCTAGCACTTTTCTGTTGCAGTGGTTGCTTACGGCGCCGCGCGCCCAAAGGACGCGACGAAGGTCGCTGTGGCACTTTGAATTCCTGCATGATGTTGTCCAAATCGATTCCGATTTAAGGAATCATGCAGTAAAAACGACTCCGAATCCGGAGTCCTTGCGTATGTCCAACGAACTGAAACCCGTCGAAAACCTCACCGAAACGGAAGCGGCGGCGGAGCTCGCCTTTCTCGCGGCCGAACTGGCCCGGCACGACGCGCTCTATCACGGTCAGGACGCGCCGGAGATTTCGGATGCCGACTACGACGCGCTGAAGCGGCGCAACGATGCGATCGAGGCGCTCTTTCCAGCACTCGTGCGCGAGGACAGCCCGTCTCGGAAGGTGGGGGCGGCGCCGTCCGTCACCTTCCAGCCGGTCGTTCACGCCCGGCCGATGCTGTCGCTCGACAACACGTTTTCCGACGAGGACGCCCGCGATTTCGTTGCCTCGGTCTATCGCTTCCTCGGGCAGCTGCCCGATAATTCGATTGCCTTTACCGCCGAGCCGAAGATCGACGGCCTCTCCATGTCGCTGCGCTACGAGAACCGCCGGCTGGTGACGGCGGCGACCCGTGGCGACGGCACGACGGGCGAAAACGTCACTGCCAATATCCGCACCATCGGCATGATCCCGCAGACGCTGCCCGCCGCTGCGCCTGACATCGTCGAGGTGCGCGGCGAAATCTATATGGCGAAATCCGACTTCGCCGCTCTCAACGCCGAGATGGCGGCGCTCGGCAAGCCGCTCTACGTCAACCCGCGCAACACGGCTTCCGGCTCGCTCCGCCAGCTCGACGCCAGGGTGACGGCGAGCCGCAAGCTGCGTTTCTTCGCCTATGCCTGGGGCGAGATCTCGGAAATGCCCGCCGATACGCAGATGGGCATGGTCG